>JBEAYO010000090.1:0-9865 GCA_041159285.1 Bacteroidota bacterium
CTTCAAACCAATGCAGGAAATCAAAGAGCTCGAGGGCCACGGGGAAGGGTTTTTTAGGGCGCGGGGCTGAGCCCCGCGCCCTTTCCGGAAGGCCAGCGGCATCTGGAAGGGTGGCTGAATAGTTACAATTTTCGTAACAGTTGGGCAACACTATGGCTGTTCTCTTAACGCTTCTACCGCTTCAATGGTTTTCGGCACTGGCTGACCGAGCACCCGGTGACCGTTTTCAGTGATCAGGACGTTGTCCTCGATGCGGATGCCGCCGAAGTCGCGCCAGGATTGCAGCTCCTCGTAGTTGATGAAGTCAGCGAATTTTCCTTCGCTCCGCCACAAGTCCATCAGCTCCGGGATGAAATACAGGCCCGGCTCCACTGTGAGCACAAAGCCCGGCTCCAGCGCTCTCGCCAGGCGAAGATAAGCGATGCCGAACTGGGTGCTGCGCTGCACTGTATCAGAGTAGCCGACAAATTCTTCGCCCAGGTCCTCCATGTCGTGCACATCAAGTCCGATCATGTGGCCAAGTCCATGGGGAAAGAACAAGGCATGCGCCCCTTGCGCCACCGCCTCCTCCATATCTCCCCGCATCAGGCCGAGCGACTTCAGCCCCTCTGCCATGCGCCGGGCTGCCGCCAGGTGCACCTCGCGATAGGGGATGCCAGGACGGAGCGACTCGATGGCGCTGACTTCCGCATCGAGCACGATGCTGTATATGTCGCGCTGGCGGGAGGAGAACTTGCGCGAAACGGGGCAGGTCCGCGTCAAATCTCCTGCGTAGTGCATGCCGGTTTCGGCGCCATGGTCGCCGAGCAACAGCTGGCCTTCCCGCAGGATGTTGCCATGGTAGTGGTTGTGCAGAATCTGCCCGTTGACACTCAAAATAATGCCGTAGGCAATGTCGCCGCCCATGGCGGTGGCAATGCCCTGGGCGATGCCGGCAAGCTCGGACTCGCGCTTCCCGGCCGCCGCTGCCTTCATGACGGCCACATGCATGGCGCCACTGATATTGACGGCTTTTTCCATCTCGGCCACTTCCTCGGCCGATTTGTAAGCACGCTGCGCGACAATGGCCTTGATGAGTTCCACAGAAGCCTTTTCCTTCAACTGGCCGGTTGGAATATCCAGCCACTGGCTGAGCAGGATCATGTTGTCGTGGCGGTATGGCGGCGTGAAATGAATCTTCCTGCCCTCCTGCAGGGCCTGCTGCAGGTATGCCTGGAGCGTCGCAAAAGGCCTGGTAGTCTGGACACCTGCCGCAGCTGCCTGTTCGGCGATGGTCTTTTGCGGGCCGGTCCAGATGATATCCTCCATGGTGAGTTCGTCGCCGAAGATGACGTCCTCCCCGCTGTCGGCATCCAATATACCGGCCAGACCAGCCTGGTCCAGGGCAAAGAAATACAGGAAGTTGCTGTCCTGGCGGAAATGGTAGGTATTGGCCCTGTAGTTCATCCCCACCTCGTTGTTGCCGGGAAGGAGGATGATGCCATGGCCGACCTCCCGCCGGAGCTGGTCTCTGCGGCGGCTATAGGTAGCTGTTGAAAACATGGGGATCGTAAGGTTTATGCGTCAATGGAATCGTAAACAATCACCTTTGTCCAAAGGTGCTTGTACTGCTCGACAAACTGGAGGTGAATGGGATCCACCTGATACGCGTCCTGGGCAGCCTTGTCCTTGAAGATGGTGAGCCAGGAAATGGCATAGGAGCCGTCCACGACGTCGCGGCTGGAGCCGACGGGTACGCCGATGTGGTAGTCTTGAATGGTCTTGATGCTGGTCAGCATGTTCAATCCTTCTACCAGCTTGGCTTTGTCGGCCTCGCTGTCGGGGTTTTTAAGCCAGAAGTAAACCTGGTGGACGAATATTCGCTTCATTTTTTTAGGTTTTGTTTCAAAGGCCGGCATAGTGGCCAGCGGCAGCAAAGCTAAGGAGCCAGCGGCAGTTTCGACAAATTTGCGGCGAGATTGCTTCTTCATTTTTTATTATTTTTTAAATTGTAAAATATTGCGGTCCGGGGCTGCTCAGCGCTGAACCAACACCCTTCCGGCAGCCAAGGGCAACCCCTCCTGCGTGCTGATTCTCGCGAAATACAAGCCCGGCAGCAAGCCGGCAGCATCCACCCGATGGGCGAAGGCACCGCCCGCGGAAACCGCCGTTTCACGCCTCGCCAGTCGGCCCACCGCATCGTAAAAAGACACCTGCACAGGGCCGCCGGCAACAGGCAGCGAGGCCCGAAGGTTAAAGGCATCTGCCGCCGGATTAGGGAATATCTCCAGCACCGCAGACTGCTCCTGCAGTTCATCCACCGCTGTGGCCACCGGCAAGTCGCCTATGGCAAAGGCATAATCGCCTGGCAGCAGCGTGTCCACCCGCATCAAGCCCCCGGTGCTGCCCAGGGCCGTGCGCTTGTAATAAGGATATTGCAACCAGGGCGAAGCAGTGTTAGGACGCCATACCAGGATGAGCTGATCATCGTCGCCTTGACTAAGCAGGTCGTAGTCAAACTCATTCGGATTGGCAGCCTTGTATGGAAAAAACACCTTGGCCTTGAATCCCTCCGGCAGAATGCCGCCAAAGCGCCAGTAATGGGTATTAGACAGCACTACGCCGCCGGGATTGGGCTCTATGGGGTCCGGTGCCGCCCAGTAATGGACAAAGCTGACCAGCGCGGTGTCGGGTACCTCCTTGGCCTCGAAGTTGACGACATCGCAGTAGGGTATGCCCTGTGGACCGGCCTGGGTCAGCAGCGTGCGGTGCTGCATGCGCCCGAGGTTCAGCTTGTTGTTGTCGTTCAGCACTTGCCACACCGGCTTGAAGGGCAGCGTCATCTCAGCCGTGCTGTACTCTCCTGAAACCGTGAAGGGCACAGTATGGGCATTCCTGTTCTCGTCAAAAAAAGTAATCTCCAGCGGCACGTTGGTGTGAAAATGAGGTGCCGCCCGCAGCTTCTGTTGCACGTGAACAACAGCCTTCCACTCGCCGGGCGAAACTCCCGGGCTCAGGCTCACGGAGTCCAGTTCATACAAGGCAAATCCGGGGCTGAAAATCCAGTCGTTGAAAAAACTGGTCATGTCCACTCCCGTGGCCTCGGTCAGGTGGTCCCTGAACAGGCTGGCATCTACTGCCTGGTATTGGTAGGCCTCCAACATGGACTGCATGCCCTGCTGGAAAAGGGAATCACCGAGATACCCGCGCAGGTTATGCATGATGGAGGCGCCCTTGTTGTAGGTGTGCGTACCGTAGGTATGCTCGTAGGGGATGCCCGACAAGGGCCAGTATCCCTGGTCTTCTATATGCGCCTGGCGCAGCACGATGCTGTAATGATTGTCCTTCACCTGCTTGACAAACGCCTCCTTGCCAAAAGTATGCTCCGTGAAAAGGTGGGCACTGTACTCGGCATTGCCTTCCTTAATCCACATATCCGACGGGCAGCTGAGCGTCGTGATGTTTCCCCACCAGTGATGCCCCAGTTCATGGGCCATCAGCCGGTTCATGGAAAAAGAAGGCCCGTCGTCAATGATGAAGTCGGGATAGGCAATCAATGTAGAGTGCTCCATGGCACCGGCAGTGGTCATGACGTAACCTACCTGCCCCCAGATGTAGGGGCCGAACCAATCTTCGAGTGCATCCACGGCATCGCCAAGGTAAGTGAAGGCAGATTTCATAGCTGTGGTATCGCCGGGTTTACCCACCAGCAGGAGGGGGTATTCACCGTAAATGCCCTCGTGTGTCTGCTGGACGGCCGCGTAGGTGGAGGCTGCCACGCCGACGAGGTAAGTGGGCAGGGGCTGGTTCATGCGGTACCGGCGGGCGAGGGTGTCGCCGCCAAGACTGCTCTGTCCAAGGAATTCGCCGATGGCATAGCCGCTTCTTCCGCCGTTGGTGATGATTTGAAAGTCATAGGTGGCTCGCTCCACAAAGTTATCAAAGCAGGGATGCCAGCTGCGGCCAAAATTGTAGGGATTGGAAGACAATCCGATGCCGAGGTTGTAGGCGATGTTGTTTTCAAAGACCAGCCCCCCGAATCCGCTGGGGTCAGCAGTGGGCTTGCCTCGGTAGTAAACGGTCAGCTGCGAGGTATCGCCCAGGACCAGCGGCGCCGGGAGTTGGATCTGCAGCAGCAGTCCGTCGTAGCTGAAGTCCAGGGGAAGGCCGTTTTGAACAACGGAATCCACGGTGAGATTGAGCAGGTCCAGGGGAAGGACATCTATGCTGTCCTGCAAGGCAGCGAAGGTGATTTCGCAGGCTGCCTTTATTTTCTCCTGGGAAAAATCCGTCAGGTCGAGGGTGACATCGTAGTTGAGGACATCAATGCTGTCGCTGCGGGCATTGCTGCCGCAATCGAAGGTCGTGGGACCGGACTTCACGTCCACCGGCATTTTTTTCTTGAAAAAGTGGCAGCCCTGGTAGTGCGGCAGGCTGTCGTCCGGATTGGACTGTGCCTGGAGGCGGAGGAAGGGAAGTACAAGGCAGCCCAAAACGACAGGTAGTAGTATTCGCGTGTTCATATACGATTGATTTAGTGCAGCCAAAATAGCACGCCGGATTGAGGGTGCAAAATTTATTCGTTTTTTGGCAACTTTTGTGGTAGTTGCTCACAGAAGTCATGACAGCAGTATCTTTTTTATGCTGCCAAAGAATACAGGGCTAAAAGCTCGCCGCATCGCTGCGTCCCCTTTTAGAAAAGAGCGCGGGTAGCAGGTCTGAGACTGTCTCAAAAGACGCGCATACGAGGCGCTTTCTCTTAAAGGGCGCGCGGAGCGAAGCCCCGTATTCCTAAAACTCCCCTTGAGGCTGTCTCAAAAGACCCTTTGGCGAGGCGCCTTCTTGCAAAAGGCGCGCTGGGCTTCGCCGAGCGCCCTATCATAAGGCTGGGCAGCAAATTGTATGGACTTTTGACACAAACCCAACTTTTTTGGTGCCATGCAAAAGGTGCCATATTGAACACGCCACCACTTCATGCTTGCCTCCGATGACAAAGATCACCCGGAAAAACTGAAACACATCACCACGCAAAACCAGGAATGCGGGCAATTTGCAATCGAAAACAGAAAAATGCGCAGCGGAGTAGTTCAACCCCCGGGCACGCAACCAGTCCGCTCCAGCTTTTTTAAAAAAATAAAAACTATATGACCAGCCAAATCCAATTCGTGAATACCAAGGTCAATGACCGCATCGAAATTTCCATTATCGACAAACTCGAGAAACTGGAGAAGCGGTACGACTGGATTATCAACGCACGCGTGTTCCTCAAGGAGGAACCCTTTAAGGAAAACGCCATGCGAAATAAAGCCGTGGAGATCATCCTCAGCGTACCGGGTCCGAACATCTTCAACAAAACCTACGCTGAGACTTTCGAAGCCGCCGTGGCGGAAGGCTTCGACGACCTCGAGGTGCTGATTCGCAAGCACAAGGACCGCATGTACCGCAGCTCCTCCCCCGGCAACAAGGAGGCGGAACCCATGGTGTGAGGCTAAATCCGGACTTGGCCGGATTAACCTGGCCGGTGCAGGTCCGTTTACCCTGAAGGACGCTATGAGACCGCCGTCTCAAAAGACCCTCTCTCGAGGCATCTTCTCTTAAGAAGAAGTCTGTCTCAAAAGGCACGGCAATCCGTTCCGCCCGGTGCCGATTGCCCTCTGGAAAGTACATCCGGCCGGCCGGATGCACTGCCTCCCCCTTCCGCCGCGGGGGTGGGTGTGACACAAAACCCGCGCTGGGGGTGTTTTGTGGGCGCCCCCACCCCGCGGCGGAAGGGGGATTTTAGGGGGGCGGGCCTTCGCCCCACTCACCTTTTGCGAGAAAGTGTCCCACCAAAGGGTATTTTGAGACGGCTTCCGTCTATTAGAAAAGCGGCACTATTGGCTGAGCAGAGCGAAAGCGCAGCGAAACAAATCCCCGGCCGACACCGCTAAAAAAACGCTGCACTCACCACGAACGTCCCCGCCAACGCTAAGATGAATATCACAAAGTACAGCACATTGGCCACTGCAAACTTCAGCACAGTCCTTCCCCATGCCTGCCCGTAAAACCGCTTCATGGAAACCAGCAAATACACCGCAACGCCAACCATGGCCAGCAACCACGAGTCGAAATTGACCGCCTTGCGCAAGGTCAGCAAGAACGACAGCAACAGAAAGAGAAAGGTGTGCGTGTGGAAGGAAAACACCAGGTGCTCATAAAACAAAAAGCGGCGACGCCAGTAAAGCACCTTTAGCACCACGGCCATCAAAGGCATCATCAGCAGCAGCATCCACAATGTCTTGGCCGTGAAATAGGAAAAAAAACTCTCTCCGGACTTCCATATCCGCAGCGATTGGACAAAGGCCAGGCGCTGCAAAAAATCGCTGAGACCGTACTTCACCGCCAGCGAATCCTCCGCCAGCGTGAACAAGTCCTTCTCCGCAATCCTTATCGGACCCGCATTGCTGCCGAACAGCTCCAATTCCAACGGCAACTCCAGCGTGTCCTCCTGCCCGAGCCGGCGATAACCGGTGAACCTGCCCACCAAGGTGTCCAACGCAGCCCTGGCCGTAGGCGCGGGAAACTCGCCGGCCAGGCTGTCGCGCAACGCCAACAGCCGCCCCTGCTCCTGGTGCCCCTGGTATTCGTACAGCCGGCTTTTCCAGCTCTCTTCCATCAAGCTCTGGGCCTCCCCCCCGGTGGACAACGAATACAGGGAGATGAACAAGGCCCCGCTCACGATGAACAGCCGCACCGGATGGTAATAGGGCACCTGCCGCCCGCTGAAGTATTCACTGGTCAACTTTCCAGGCACTGCCAAGGTGGATAAGGTCTGGAATATTTTCCCGTCCAGATTGAAAAATGCCGCCGTGAACTCCTGGAACATCTCCCGGAAGGTCAGCCGCCCATCCGTGTTCCGCTGCCCGCAGTGGTGGCAGAAATTCGCACCAGGCGGCAGGGGCGCCTCGCAGTTCCGGCAGCTGCTGGTTACAGTTTCTTCCATATTGCTGCTAATTTTGTGGAAAAATAATGCCTGGGCGGCGATTGAAAAAGCCTCGTGACGCATTATTTTAAATACCCCTAAAATTAAAGCCATTCAGCATGGCTTCGGCTCCGCTCAGCCACCACAATTATTCCGGACAACGAATAAAACTATCAATGACAAGCCAAAGCAAAGCAACCGAGTACGACCTGATCATCGTCGGCAGCGGCCCGACAGGGCTCGTCTGCGCCATCGAGGCGGCAAAAGCCGGCCTCCGCTACCTCGTGCTCGAAAAAGGCACCCTCGCCAACTCCATCTTCCGCTTTCCCGCCAACATGACCTTCTTCTCCACCTCCCAGAACCTGGAGATCGGCGGCATCCCTTTCATCTCCCACGGCGATAAACCGAGCCGGCGCGAAGCACTGGAATATTACCGCCGCGTTTATGACAGCTACCGGCTCAATGTGAAGATGTACGAAGCGGTGACCGGACTCAAGCGGCATCCCGGTGCTCATTACGAGGTGCTGACTGCCGCAGGGAGCTATCATGCGCGATTTGTCATTATCTCGACGGGATTTTACGACAAGCCCAGGCTCATGAACATCCCCGGAGAAGATCTCCCCAAAGTGCGCCATTTCTATGACGAGGCACATCCTTATATCGGCCAGCAAGTGCTGGTGGTCGGGGCCGCCAACTCTGCCTGCGACGTGGCGCTGGAAACCTTCTACAAAGGGGCCCGAGTCACCATGGCCATCCGGGAAGCCGGCATTTATGAAAAGGTGAAGTACTGGATCCGGCCCAATATCGAAAACCGGATCCGGGAGGGCAGCATCAAGGCTTACTTCAATACCCGGGTAAAGGAAATAACACCCGCCACCGTGGTGCTGTCAACGCCGGAGGGCGACGTCAGCCTCGAGAATGATTTCGTCCTGGCCATGACGGGATACCAACCCGATTATGATTTCCTGGAAAGCATGGGCATCGCCATTCAGCCCGGTGAAGACCGGCTGCCTGTCATGAACGAAGACACTTTTGAGTCGGATCTGCCGGATGTATTCCTGGCGGGAGTAGTGCAGGCCGGACTGAACACCAGCAAGCTGTACATAGAAAACACGCGGCATCACGGAGAAGTAATCGTCGGGGAGATTGTCAGGCGATTAGGGCAGCCCTAGAGAGACTTACTTCAACAAGCGCAGCAGGTATTCACCATATCCGCTTTTCAGGTACTTGTGGCCCAGGCGCTCCAATTGCTCGTCGTCAATAAAGCCCATTTCCCGGGCCACCTCTTCAATGCAACCGATCTTGAGGCCCTGGCGCTCTTCGATGACCTGGATGAATTGCCCTGCCTGCAGGAGCGACTCGTGGGTGCCGGTGTCCAACCAGGCAGTGCCCCTTCCGAAAAGGGAGACCTTGAGCTTCCCCATTTCGAGGTAGATTCTGTTCACGTCGGTAATCTCGTATTCCCCGCGCGGGCTGGGCTGCAGGTTTTTGGCGATGTCCACCACCTGGTTGTCGTAAAAATAGAGGCCGGGGACGGCATAGTTGGACTTGGGCTGGGCTGGTTTTTCCTCAATGGTAACGGCATTGAAGTTTTCGTCGAAGGATACCACGCCATATCTTTCGGGGTCTGCCACCTGGTAAGCGAAGATGATGCCGCCTGTGGGATTGTAGCAGGCCTTCAGCATTTTGGGCAGGCCGGCGCCGTAAAAGATATTATCTCCCAGGATCAGCGCTGCGCTGTCGCCATTGATAAAATGTTCTCCCAGTACGAATGCCTGCGCCAATCCATTGGGCTCTAACTGAGGCACATAGGAGAAATTGCAACCGATGTCGCTTCCGTCCTTTAACAGTTTCTCGAAGTTGGGCAGGTCGTAGGGTGTTGAAATGATCAGGATGTCGCGGATACCTGCCAGCATGAGGGTTGACAGCGGGTAATAAATCATGGGTTTGTCGTAAACCGGCATGAGTTGTTTGCTGACGGCGAGTGTGAGGGGATAAAGCCGGGTACCGAGTCCTCCGGCCAGGATGATTCCTTTCATGTTGGCAGGTAGTTTTATTTTTTAGTTAGAGCCTGTCTCAAAAGACCCCTCGACGAAACACCCCCTTGTGAAAAGGAGCCTGGCTCAAAAGCCATTCGCCGCCAGAGGCGGCGAATGGCTTTGTGAGACTACCCCAGCGAGGGATTGCTGAACACAGCATCCTGCAGATTTTATGCCAGGGCTTGATCAAAGACCTGCTGTGTCAGCAGCAAGCGGCGTACGCGCAGCACCAGCTCGTCCGGTTTGTAGGGTGATATGATGAAATCATCCGCACCGCGGCGAACGGCCTCCATCAGAAGGGGAGCCGCGTCGAGGCCGCCGGCAGCGAGTACAGGGACTGCGTGCTGGTGCTCATTCACAATGAACCGAATTATTTCCATGGCCTCATAGCCGGAAAGGCTTAAATCTACTACGACAAGATCGGGGGCTCCTTTGTTGATTTTCATCCTGGCTGTCTCGGCGTCTTCTGCAACCTCCAGTTTCCATCCGTTTTTCCTGAACCGGTACTCCAGGGTTGTCAACATAAGTGCTTCACTAGTACAGAGCAGTATATTCATACTTTTTTAATATTTTTAAATGACTCTACAATATTACATTATTTTATTTTTAATACAAAACGATTTTAAAAATTTTTTGAATGCGCGGTTAGCTGATGCTGTTTAAAAAGCCCCTCGGCAGAGACACCCTTACAGGATAGGGTGTTCAACTGGGCGATTTTTTGTGTTGCCGAAAAATTAAAGGTGAAAAGCTTGCCGCATTGTAGCCCACCCTTTTTTGAAAAGGGCGCGGAGCTGCGCCCCGCGCCCTAAAACCCTTTGAGGCTGTCTCAAAAATCCAATTGGCGATACCCCTTCCCTTAATAGGCGCGCGGGGCAAAGCCCCGCGC
>JBEAYO010000091.1:0-9773 GCA_041159285.1 Bacteroidota bacterium
CTTCACCTCCAGGTCGTAAAACCCGGGAGGCAAATCCTCAAACAGGGGCGCATCTGAAAAAGTCTGGCCGCCGTCAATGGAGTACCGGAAAGGAGCGGTGCCTCCATTGACCCCGAAAAACAGAATACTCCCCACACCGCTGATGCAGTCGGCATTCACCGCCTGGACATCAAACGACTCCAGCTCCACCCGGACGACAGTAACCGAGGCGGAGGAGGTACAGCCATTTACCGGATTGGTGACCGTCAAGGTGTAAAGCCCGGGTTCATCCACGCCGGGAGTGGGCGTGTTCTGCCCAAAGAGGAAGTTGCCATCCGCCGTCGCCCACTCGTAGCTGACATTCAGGGTCGGGCTGCTTCCCACCAGGGCAATGGCCGTTTCCTTGCAGGTGAGCGTGTCGCCCTGGGCAGCCGCACCAGGGGGTGTGATATTTTGCACAACGGTCACCTGCGCACTGCAGGTGCAGCCGTTCTGGTTATTGGTGATGGTGAGCACATAAAGGCCGGGAGCTGCAATGAGCGGCGCCGGCGTGTTGCCCCCCGAAACAATCTGTCCGTTGGCCGTCGCCCAATCGTAGGCAAAAGCGGCTCCCTGGGAAGAGGCGGAGGCATTCAGGGTCAGCTGGGTCAAAGCGCAGGTCAGGGGAACGGGCGCGGCGATGCTGCACACCGGCGAGCCGCTGCTCCCCGCGACGCTGACGGTATCTGAGGCCGTGCAGCCATTCTGGCCATTTGTCACGGTCAGCGTGTAAAGGCCGGGGGCATTGATGGAAGGAGTCAGCGTGGTGCCGCCGGAGACGATGCCACCGCCTGGATTGCCGGGATTGGGAGTGAAAATCCAGTTGTAGCTGAAATTAGCCCCGGTGCTGGATCCGTTGCCGTTCAACTGGAGGGTTCCTCCGGGCGAGCAGCCAAAGGAAGGTGCCGGACCTGCATTTGCCAGGGGAGGAGTCACGTTTTCAGCAACGCTCACCGTGGCCGTGGCACTGCACCCGTTGGCCTGGCTGGTGACCGTCAGCAGGTAGTTTCCGGGGGCATCCACCAAAGGAGTCAGGCCGTTTGCGCCGGAGACGATGTTGCCGCCCGTGGTGGTCCAACTGTAGGTAAATCCACCGCCCTGGCTGGATCCGCCGGCATTCAGGTTGATTTGCTGAACCTGGCAGTTCAGCTCCTGGGGAGTTTGAACCTGTGCCTGGGGGGGGAGGATGTCCTGCAACACCGTGATGCCGGCAGCAGCCGTGCAGCCGTTCTGCGGGTTGGTGGCAGTGAGCGTATACAGGCCAGGAGCGCCAACCACTGGCGAGGCCGTAGTTCCACCGCTGAGGATGAGCCCGGAACTGGTTGTCCAGCTCAAGCCGGGACTGGCAGCCCCGCTCACCGTGGCGGCCAGGGTGGTCTGGCTGACGACACAGGTCAGCGTGCCAGGCGTTGCAATGGACACGGTAGGAGGCTGGATGTTCTCCAGCACCTGCACTGTGGAAATGGACTGGCAGTTGTTGGCACTGTTGGTCACGGTCAAAACATAGGTTCCCGGGGCATCCACCACCGGGAAGAGGGTGTTGCCGCCTGAGACGATGGAGCCGCCCTGGGTGGTCCATTGATAGCTGATACCGCTGCCCGCGTCCGATCCGCTGCCGTCCAGGCTGGCACTTGGCTGGGAACAGGTAAGGGTCACCGGATTGCCCGCATCGGCCACGGGGGCTCCGCCGTCCTGCAGCACGACGGCCTGGTCGCTGTCCGTGCAGCCGTTGAGGCTGTTGGTGACAATCAGTTCATAGGTTCCCGGGGCATTGATGGAAGGAGTCAGGGTGTTGGCGCCGCCCAGGATATTGCCGTTGGCGGTGGACCACTGGTAAAGGAGGCCAGCGCCGGAGGAGGAAGCCGATCCGTCCAGCTGAGCGCTGGTGACAGCACAGGACAGGGTAAAGGAGGGCCCTGCCTCAGCGAGGGGATGTATCGTGTCCTGCAGCACCTGAACCTGCCCCTCTGCGATACAGCCATTTAAAGTATTGGTGACGGCGATGAAGTAGGTGCCAGAGGCATCCACCAGCACGGCGGCTGCCGTGTCGCTGCCGATGATGCTGCCGTCAGTGGTGAACCAAAGGAAACTGAACTCCGGCCCGGAGGAACCCGTGGATTGCAGCGACAGCTGGCTTACCAGGCAGTCGAGCGTGTCAGGGGTCTCCAACTGTAGCACTGGAGCTTCATCCCAAAGGGTAACCAGGACGCTGTCGGTTGACTGGCAGCCGCTGAGCGTGTCTGAGACGGACAGGAAATACCAGCCTGCGCCGTCCACCACGGGGTTCAGGCCTGATTGTCCGGAGAGGATGCCGGGCGGAGTGCCCCCGGCGGAGGGGGTATAGGTCCAGTTGTAAACCAGGTCCGGACCTTGCGCAGTGCCTGTGCCGTTGAGTGTCAGGGAGGTTTGAAGGCAGTTCAGGGTATCGGGATTTCCTGCTTCTGAAACCGGCTGTATATTCTCCGCAAGTACCAGTACTGTGTCGAAAGCTTTGCAGCCATTGCCTGTATTGGTCACCAGGAGTACATAGGTTCCCGGGGCATTTGCCACAGGGTTCAGGCTGTCCTGACCGCTGGCGAAACCGCCGCCGGAGGTACTCCATTGGTAGGAGAAGCCGTTGCCCTGGCTGGAAGCGCTGCCATCCAGCGGCACCGCCGTGATGATGCAGGTAATGGCTGTGTCGGGCCCGGCACTGGCCGTGGGGTTTTCAATGTCCTGAAAAACAAGGACGGAAGCACTGGCTGCGCAGGCGTTGTCTGAATTGGTAAGGGTAAGGGTGTAGGTGCCGGGGGCATCCACGGCCGGAGAAAGGGTGTTCTCACCAGCCACAATGCCGTTTCCGCCGGCTCCTGGTGCCGGTGCAAAGGTCCATTCAATCAAAATATTGCTCCCGGAGGAAGAATTTCCGGCATCGAGGGAAATCGTGTCCGCGCTGCAGGTCAGCGTGTCGGGCAGCTGAATCAGCACGGTTGGGGCATTGCCGTCCTGGACCACGGTGGTGCTGTCCGTGGCAGTGCAACCATTGGCGGTGTTGGTGACCGTGAGGACATAAACGCCGGGGGAGTTCACTGCCGGCGACAGGGAGGTGGCGCCGGAGAGGATGCCGTTTGCAGAAGAGCCGGGAGGTGGGATGTAAGTCCACAGGTAGCTAAAGTTGGCACCCAGGCTGGAGCCACTGCCATCGAGGGTCAGGGATGAAATGTTGCACCCCAGCACCTCGGTGGGAGTTGCGATGGCCACCGGCACCACGGAATTGCCAGTCACAGTTACCGAGGCGCTGGCCGTGCAGCCGTTTGCCTGGTTGGTCACGACGAGGGTATAAGTGCCCGCCTGGTTGACGACGGGCGACAGGCCTGTGGCACCGGAGACAATGCCGGTGCCGGTGCCGCCGCCGGGCGGCGTGTGCGTCCAGCCGTAGCTGATGCCAGTACCTTGGCTGGAGCCGGTGCCGCTGAGCTGGACCGTCGGCGTGTTGCAGTTCAGGTTGGAGGGCGAGCTGGCCGCTGCCTGTGGGGGCGTGTTGTTGCCGCCGACGACTGCCGTGGCCGTGGCAGTGCAGCCATTCTGCGTATTGGTGACCGTCAGCAGGTAATTCCCGGGAGCATTGACCACGCAGTTGTTGAGGGTTGTCGCTCCGGAGACGATATTCCCGTTGGCAGTGGACCAAAGGTAGGAGAAAGAGCTACCCGTGCTGCTTCCGGTGCCGTTGAGGGTCAGGGAAGGGTTTGTACAACTGAGCGCGCCGGGTGGCGGGGCGGCGGCGAGTGGTGGCGTGAAGTTAGCGTCGACCGACACAGAGGCGGTACCAGTGCAACCGCTGACCGAATTCGTCACGGTGAGGGTATAAGTTCCGGGCTGGTTCACCAGGGGGTACTGGGTGTTGCCGCCTGACACGATTCCCGGCGGGCTGCCTCCCTGGGAGGGGCTGTAAGTCCAGCTGTAGCTGATGGTGCCGCCGCTGGAGGAGCCTCCCCCGTCGAGCGTGATCGTCGGGAAGGCGCAGCTCAGGCTGCCGGGGGCGGCGACATTGGCCAGCGCGATATTCGGGTCGGGCAGCACCTCGATGGTGGCAAGGTCTGTGCAAACCGCACTGCCAGCGGTATAGGTGACGGTAAGCGTGTAGGTGCCGGTGGCATTCACCGTGGCGATGGGCGTGTTGGCGCCGGAGAGAATGCCCGGTCCCGACCACTGGTAGGTGATGTTGGGTCCGCTGGAAGAGCCGCTGCCGTTGAGCTGGATGCCTGTCTGTGCTGCATTGCAGGGCAGAAAGGCAGTGACAGGCAGGCTGGCGTTCACCTGGGCGACGGAGACGCTGACCTCATCGCTGACGGAGCAAGCCTTCGTGAAGGTGATGTCGTCCAGGGCGTAGTCATCGCCAAACAGACCATTGCTTGAGTTGATGGTAGTGACGCAGACGGTGGCGGTGGTGGCAGATCCGGAGAACCAGGATCCGGTGAATTGTTGCCAGTTGCAACCCTGGGATGATGCCTGGTAGGGGGATCCCGCGGGGCTGCCATTGACTGTGAACTGGAACTGCGGCGGAAACAGGGGAGAGGAAATCACCCAGGCACCCAGGGCGTACCAGGTATTGGGCATCACCGGCACGGTGCTGCAAAAGACATTGGCACCGGGCGTTCCGGCACCGTTGACGAGCATGAGGTTGCCCAGGCCATTGCCAAAGGTGTGGTCGTCGCAGGGCGGAAAGGTGGAAATCACGAGGGCCGGAGAGGTCGTGATAGTATAAGTGCCCGGGGTGGTTGGCGTGGGCGTATAGGTATAGCTGCTTGTAAATCCGGTGTTAAGCGCCTCGAAGTTGCCGTTTGGCAAGAGGTTGGGGGCGTAGGGGTCAATGGCCTGTGCCGTGAGGGTGTAGGTCTGCGGACCCGTCACGGTGACAGTGGGGGTCAGGCTGTTTGGGTTGCCGAGGCCTGAAGTAGGCGACCAGGAAAATGCCAGGTAGCTGCCGGAGATGCTGCCGTTGAGTTGTGCTGATTCCCCGGGGTTGCAAACGGTGATGTCGGGGCCGGCATTGACAGTAATGGGGCATTGTGCCTGAACGAATCCTGTGGCCAATGAAAACAACAGGAAGGCAGAAGCAGTGTGAAGTACTTTCATGAGGGTATTTTCGAAATGAACGGGTGAAGTTAATGAATAGACTTCACATTTCATAAGTCAGAATGGCACAGGCGGGTTGCAATCAATTCGCTTTCCAGTAAAACGGCGTCAGCAGCACCAAAATCGTGAAAAGCTCCAGCCTGCCCAGGAGCATCATGAAGGAAAGCAGCCATTTCGCAGCATCCGACAGGTGGCCGAAATTGTCAACCGGCCCTACTTCCCCGATGCCGGGCCCCACGTTGCCCAGGCAAGAGGCCACAGCCCCCACGGAGGTCATGAAGTCATAGCCCAGGATGCTCATCGATACGGAGCCCAGGATGAACACCATCATGTACAACAGGAGAAAAATGATGACGTGCGTCATGATGCGCGGGGCCACCACCTGCTCGTTCAGCTTCAGCGGGACAATGGCGCGGGGGTGGATCAAGCGTTTGAACTCAAGGTAGGAATTTTTGAAAAAGACCAGGTGCCGGATGAACTTGATGCCGCCGGCCGTGGATCCCGCGCAGGCACCCAGGAAAAGGAGTATGAAAAACACCATCGTCAGGCCATTGGACCAGGAGGTGTAATCAGCCGTGACAAAGCCGGTGGTGGTGACCAGGGAGACAATCTGGAAAAGGCTGTCGCGAAAGGCCTTTTCAAAGGTGATGGCCTCCCCCTGCCTTCCGTTGACGATCGAATAGACGGCAATGGAGATGAATACGGCCAGCAAGAGGATGGACAGCAGATAGGCCTTGAACTCGTCGTTCTTCCAGATTTTTTTAAAGCGACCCTTGAAAGCCAGGTAGGTCAGCGAGAAGTTGGTGCCTCCCAGGAACATGAACACGATGATGATGTAGTGGATCAAGGGCGACTCGTAATACATGATGCTGGCATTCTTTGTAGAAAAACCGCCCGTGGCAAGGGTGGAGAAAGAATGCGTCAAGGCATCGAAGAAAGTCATCCCCGCCAGTATCAGCAACAGGGTAGAAATGGCCGTGAGCCCGACATAGACATACCACAGGCGCTTGGCTGTTCCCTGGATGCGGGGGTGGATCTTGTCGGAGGTCGGCCCTGGCGATTCGGCGGAAAACAGCTCGTTGCCCCCGATTCCCAGCATGGGGAAAATGGCCACTGCCAGCACGATGATGCCCATGCCGCCGATCCAGTTGGTGAGGCTTCTCCAGTAGAGGATCCCCTTTGGCACGGCTTCAATCTCGGTGAGCACGCTGGCGCCGGTGGTGGTGAGGCCGGAGGTGGTTTCAAAGACGGCGTCTGCCAGGGAGGGGATTTCCCCGCTGATGAGGTAGGGCAGGGAACAAAAGGCAACCATGGCGAACCAGCCCAGGGTGACGATGAGATAGCCCTCTCGCTTGCTGATGTTCGGCTTTTCGCGGCCACCCAGCAGCCACAACAAGCCCCCGACGGCAAGGCAGATGAATCCAGACATGGCGAGATGGCGCCCGTCACCCGATTGGTAGTACCAGGAGAACGGCAGGCCGGTGAACATGAAGGCGCCGAGTATCAGAGTAAGCACACTGATGAGGCGGGCTATTTGCTTGAAGTTGATCATATAACTCAGGAAGCACTTTGCTGTCGCGTGCTAGAGGAATAACTTTTCTACTTTCCCGATGGCATTCGGCATGGCGAAGACGATCACGCGGTCGTCCACCTGCATTTGAAAATCGCCGTTGGGGATGAGGCTTTCCTCCCCCCTGATCACGCCCCCGATCAGCGCCTCCTGGGGGAAATTCAAATCGCGGAGCGGTTTTCGCGTGAGTTGGTTCTCCCTGGTCAACACGAACTCGATCACCTCAGCGTCCACGCCGTGCAGGCCGGTGATGGCTTCAACCCTGCCCTGGCGGACATACCTGAAGATGTTGTTGGCAGCCACCAGCTTTTGGTTGATCAGCGTATCCACGCCGATGTTCTGGGAGATGTGGATGTATTCCTTGTTTTCTACCTGGGCGATGGTTTTGTAAACGCCGTGGTTTTTAGCCGTCAGACTGGCGATGATGTTGGTCTCCGAGTTTTGCGTCAGCGCCACAAAGGCATCCATGCGGTTGAGGCCCTCGCTTTCCAGCAGGTCGATGTTGTCAGACCTTCCGTGGATGATGAGGGCGTGGTTCAGGTGCTCGGTGAGATACCTGCAGCGTTCCTTGCTTTCTTCGATGATGGTGACGTTGAAGTCTCTCTCCAGCAGTATGGCGGTTTCCAGTGCCAGGCGGGTACCTCCGAGAATCATGACGTTTCGGACCTCCTTTTTCCGGGCACCGACGACGGCCTCCACGTCATCCACCTTGTCTTTTTTGGTGATGAAGTAAACGTGGTCATTTCGGCGCAGGATGACATCTCCGTTGGGGATGATGGTGCTGTGCCCCCGCAGGATGGCGATGGGGCGCACGTTGTCATTTTGGCCGGCCGTCCTCCACTTGTTCAGGGGCAGATTGACCAGGGGGGAGCTGTCGTCGAGGGTAATGCCGAAGAGTGATATTTTGCCATCCTCAAACTCGAAGATGTCTGTGAAGGAGCAGCGCCTGAGCAGTCGGCCGATTTCCTTGGCAGCGAGCCTGGCCGGGGAGAAGATGGAGTCCACACCCATCTTGGAGAACAGCTCCCGGTTGGTCTCTTCCAGGTATTCGCCTTTGCTGATGCGGGCGATGGTCTGGCGGGCGCCGAGTTTTTTGGCCAGGCTGGCCGTGATGAGGTTGGTGTTCTCGGAAGTGGTAACGGCCAGGACCAATTCGGCAGAATCAGCTCCTGCTTCCTGTAGTACCTTGATGGAGGAGGAATCGCCTTTGAGAGTCATCACATCCAGGTGCATGGCGGCGTGGTCGAGTGCGTCCTGGCTGTCGTCTATCAGCGTAATATCCTGATTTTCAAAGGACAAAAGCTGTGCGAGGTGAAAGCCGATGCTGCCTGCTCCGGCTATTACAATTTTCATAGTAGATATTGTGCACTAAAAAAGTTTGCAAAGCTATCGCTATTGCTAAAATAAAGCAAATAAATAAATGGCCGGGCCTTGCGGGGCTTGTTTTCTTTTTGCGAGGCGGACCTTCATTTGTTAAAATAGCTGCTTCTAAACTCCAATTCAGTTATATTTGTATCAAGACAAAAAACGTAACTGTTTAGCAACCTTTTCATGTACTCCAGGGATTGCTGAAAAAGAATGCCCTCAAAACCACAGGGTATCCGGCCGGCGCTGATTGCCTCCCGGAATGGGGTTGTGTAAAAAGTCCTTGCGGCTGGTTTCGCCGGTGCCGCACGGCCTCCGGAAAGGGCGCTCGGCGCAGCCCCGCGCCCTTTTCAAAGCGGGCACTGCTCCCTGGGGCCTTTTTACACAACCCCGCCGACCGCCCTTTCCGGAAGGCAAGCGGCATCTGTAAGGGGTGCTAAACAATTACCAAAAAGCAGCCATGGTTCAAATCGCCAATCCCATCTACGATGTCGTGTTCAAGTACCTGATGAGGGACGAAAAAGTGGCAAAGCTGCTGCTCTCCGCCATCATCGGCAAGGAAGTGCTCAGCCTGGAATTCCGGCCCACCGAGCATACCCTCGCAGTCAGCGAGACCCTGACCGTCCTCCGCATGGACTTCAGCGCCCGAATCGCGGACCAGGAAGGGCGGCAGGAGCTGGTGATCATCGAGCTGCAGAAAGCCAAAATGGCCGGCGACATCATGCGATTCAGGCGCTATCTCGGCAGCCAGTATGCCAACAAGGAAAACGTGTTCAGGGAATCAACCGAGGAGGCTTATGGCACCCAAAAGGCCCTGCCCATTCTCAGCATCTACCTCCTGGGCGAGCCCCTTCCGAAGATTAAGGCACCGGTGGTGCGCGTCAACCGGATCTACACCGATGCCGCTACCGGCGAGCAGATACACGACAAGGAGGAGTTCATCGAGAGTCTCACCCACGACAGCATCGTCATTCAGATTGCCTATCTGAAGGGGCACCGCCGCAACGAGCTGGAGCAGCTCCTTGCACTTTTCGACCAGTCCCTCGCCACCAATGACCCCCATCTCATGCTCATCGACGACATGGAGCTGCCCGAGCGTTACCGCCCCTTGTTGCGCAAGCTGCAGCAGGCCATTGCCAACCCGACTATCCGGGAGAGCATGGATGCGGAGGACGAGCTGTTAGAAGAGTTGAAGTATTTGGAACGGCAAATATTTCAACGAGATTCCATCATCGAGAAAAAGGACGAGATTTTGCAGGAAAAGGACGCCATCATCGAGAAAAAGGACGATATTTTGCAGGAAAAGGACGCCATTATCGAGAAAAAGGATGAGGTTTTGCAGGAAATGAACGAAGCCCTGAAGGAAAAAGACCAGGCGATCGCCCATCAGCACCAGCAACTGGCCAGCGCCATTTCAAAGCTTCATGCCAAAGGTATGGGCATCGGGGACCTTTCTGCCATGTTTGATTTGGAAGAAAGCGCAGTCCAGGCCTTACTGGGGAATATCGGGAAGAATTAGACTTGATGCTGAGGTGGCAGCGAAGCGGAAAGCGAAGAGAATCCCCTCAAAGCAACAAGGTATTCGGTCGGTGCCAATCGCTCCCCGGAAAGTTCCCTCGGCGAGGCACCCTATTGTGAAAAGGGCGCGGGGCGCAGCCCCGCGCCCTAAAAACCCCTTCCCGGCCGCGGTTTGGCGAAGCCAAAC
>JBEAYO010000092.1:0-9736 GCA_041159285.1 Bacteroidota bacterium
AAGACCCTTTGGCGGAAGCGCCTTATCGCAAAAGGCGCGCGGGGCTTTGCCCCGCGCGCCAAAAACTCCCCTTCGGCCGCGGTTTGGCTTCGCCAAACCGCGGCAGAAGGGGAGTTTTTGGGCAATCGGCCGGCCTGCGGCCGGCCGATTGCCCTTTCCGGTGGCAAATCGGCGCTGGTAGAACAGATGGCCTGGTCTTTTGAGGCATCCTCTTTTTTTACGAAAAGGCGCCTCACCGGCGGGTCTTTTTAAGATAGCCTCGGGGAATCCTCTGCTAGAAGCAGCAGGCATTAAAAGATCCCTAAAAAAAATCCCCCACGCGCTCCGCATGGGGGATTTTCCCAGAAAAAAAGCTGTCCGGATCCCTTGTCAGGGAGTCGGACAGCATCGGCTGTTCTTTGATTACCTGATCAGGTTCACAGCACCCTCATACAATTCAACGCTGCCGTCGAGGAACTCAATTTCAGCAATCCAGGTGAACACGCCGGGATTCAGGAATTGGCCCCGGTGCCTGCCATCCCAGCCGATGGAAGGATCGTTCGGACTGAAATTGTAATGCTCGAAAACCGTCTCTCCCCAGCGGTTGAAAACCAGGAAGGAATGGACTTTGACTGCATTCTTCCCGCCGAAAACTGTCAACAGGTCGTTGATGCCATCGTCATTCGGAGAGAAAGCATTGGGGATGTACACCGGCCGGTCTTTTTTGACAAACACAGTCAGCAAGGCCGTGGTCCTGCAACCACCCTTCTCAATGGTCACCGTGTATGTCGTCTGATCCGTAGGCGCCACTGTGATGCCCGCACAATAGGCACAGGAGTCAAGACCGCCTTCCGACCAGATCACAGTGTCCAATTGGAAAAATGACGGATTGGAAATCAGTATCAATTCCAGCTCATCCCCGAGGTTGATAACCGGATCGTCCTGAGAAAAACCTCCATCAATCTGCGCAGTCACCTCCTCGGGCGACAAAATGGTGAACACTGATTTGTTTTCACAACCTGCAGCGTCTATCACCGCCAGTTCATAATCCCCTGCAGCGAGGTTGAAGAACTGAGCCTGTGAGGTGTAGGCCGCACCGTTCAACGAATAGAGATAAGGAGCATCCCCGTTTGACACGCTATCCACTATTGCCAGACCATCTGTCCTACCGAAGCAACTCACCGGATTGACAGAAACAAAAGGCACTGGAGAGGTGATGGACTGCGTGACCGTGATCTGGTCAGTGGAGGAGCAACCCGCTGCATTGGAAACTGTCAGCGTATAGGTCCCGGGAATCGTGACGACCGGATTTTGAGCCGTGGGATCATCCAACGCCCCGCCGGTCCACAGGTAAATAGCTCCCGATGTGGTTCCAGCTCCGCCCAGCGTTACACTCGACACATCGCAGTTGAGTTCCTGGTTTGCTCCTGCATCGGCCACGGGGACATCGGCCACATCGATGGTGACAAATGATTCGTCATCCTCACAAGGCGGGGATCCCTCCACCGTGTAAACGAACGTATAGGTACCCGGCGACAGGGAGGCGATGTTCAATTGCCCGCCTGGAACCGGCCCCAGTGGCCCGCTCCAGGAGCCTACGGGGTCTGCACCAGTCAACTGATTGTCAAGATCTACAATCTGGACGACATTGCCGCAGAAGGAGAGGTCGCCCAGCGAGGTTCCAGCATCCGGCGGCGGATTCACAGTGATGGTCACAGTCTGGGAAAGTGGACTGGAACATCCCGTGCCCAGGTCCTGGACAGAAATCAGTGTTATCGTCGTGGTGCTGGATGGAGACAACGGCAGGCTGGAACTGCCTGGAGCAGGGACGGGCAAGGTCTGGTTGCTTCCGTTTTGGCTATACACGAGATTGAAGGGACCAACACCATTGAGCGTCAGAGAAATTGTGGCGCTTCCGCCCTCACAGATACTTGTCGTGCCACTGGCCGTGGCAGAAGGCAACTGCCTGAAGATCACAGGGGTGCCAGGCGCTACGCTCAAACAGGGGTCATTGGCCTGAATGCCTCCCGCTCCATTGGAATTACCGGCCACCGCACTGATGTAGTATTGGACACCGTAAGACATTTGTCCCGGCAAGAAGTTGAATGTCGGGGTAGAAGACGTTGCCAACACCGTTCCAAGGGAAGCTCCGCTATTGGTGTGCAGGATGTAAACCAGGGCGTCATTGGCATCAAAATTCGCAGGACTTGTCTGAACTGCGGTAGCGGCTCCATTTCCGCACACTGATACCAAGGTGCCTGACATGGTACCTGCATCCGTCGTGCAATCACAAATCAGATTGCCGGATACAACAGCAGGTCCACAGCCGTTGACGTCATCCACTGAAAAGGAGTAGGGAGTGCCGCTGAGAATCGGATTGCTCACGAACGTCCCCCCCGAGAGGTTCCCAGCCGGAGAAACCGTGTAGGTAGCAGGATCTCCTCCCAAAATTTCAAATGTAACGGTATAGGTCGTATTGGTCGGATCGCAAGTGGCAATGGTGCCAAATGTAGTAGGCTCAGCATTGACTGTGATCAGCACGTTGCCGTTCACGTTGCCACTGCAATGCTCGTCAGCCATGCTCAGCAGGCTGAAAAATGCAGTCTGTGAAGGTGCAACGTTAATGGTGTGCGGATTGGCAGAGGTCTGGCCATTCACCGGGTTTCCTGACACACCTGTATATGAGAAACTGAAGGGGCCGTCGCCGGTGAAGTTGATGGTCAGGGGCGTTGAACTTCCCTGGCAAATGGAATTATCGCCAGAGATAGTAGCGCTCGGCACCTCGTAAAATGTCACTGGCAAGTTGCTGCTGAAACTCACACAAGGATCGTTCAGGTTGACACAACCGCTGCCATTGTCATCTCCCACCACGGCTGAAATGAAATACTGCTGGCCATAGACCATGGTTGCCGGATTAAAAGTAAAAAGTCCACTGGAGTTGGTAGATTTTGGCTGATAGTCACCAGCATGGAGGACAAAGCAAAGTGCGTCGTTGGCATCCAGCGTCTGGGTGGACTGGTTGTAAGCCGGAGGAACAGTCATTGTATTCCCGCAAACCGTTATCGGCGCGAGAGTGATAAATCCGCTTTGGCTGATGCAGTCGCATGCCACAGCATCCTGTTGCACAATCACGGCAGGACATCCGTGGCCATCTGTGACGCTGAAGTTGTATCCGTTGCCAGCAGTTATCTCATCGCTGCAGAACTGGCTGCCATTCAGCGTACCGGTGGCTGGCGACACTTCATAGCCGGCGCTGTCACCACCTTGTATGTCAAAGCAAAGCACATACCCTGTGGCAGTGGCATTACAGGTAGCTTCAACATTGGCGACCGTTGGAGGCTGATGTACCGTTACTGTCTGCGTCTGATTGGTGGTGGCACTGCAAAATTCGTCATTCACAGCCGTCAGAACATAGTCCGTGGTGGAGGATGGCGTGACTGTGTAATTGTAAGGGGTGCCCACTATGCCTGAGACCACCTGGCCGTTGACCGTCACACTCCAGGGTGAGTCACCTGTCAGTTCGAAAGTGAGGTCTGTGGATTCGCCTGGGCAAATTTCAACACCGCCGGTCATGGAGACGGTGGGTACATCATAAAATGTCAGTGGTGTGCCCGGAGATACCGACAAACAAGGATCAGACAGGTTGATACTTCCGCTGCCATCATCAGAACCGGCAACAGCCGATAAATAGTAGGTCACCCCGTAAGTCATAGAAGCAGGGTCAAAGCTAAAGGAGGGTTGATTGCTGACAGCGATGACAGTACCTAATACATTTGAAGAACTGGTGTGCAAATAATAGCGCAACATGTCATCGGCGTCCAGCACGGTTCCCACAGCTGCAGGAACGGCCACGGGCCCGTCGCCGCATTCCTTGATGGCGTTCAGTTGCATCTGGCCCGCCTCGGTGGAACAATTGCAGATGACCAGTGACTGCGTGATGACCTTGGGGTCACAGCTATTGGCATCGTCCAGGGTCAGCGAAAATCCGGTGCCGGTCGGCAAGGGACTGCTGGTGAAGACACCGTTGCTGATGGTGCCGGCAACCCCAGTCACTGCATAACTGGAGGGATCTCCGCCGCTGATCGAGAAACTGATTGTGTAGGCCGTGTTGGTGCCATTGCAAACAACCGACAAATTGCTGTACTCAACCTCGGTGTTGACAGTTATTTCTCCTTCTCCACCCGTGGTTCCAGCACAATTGACATCGCTCACGGCGGACAAGGTTACCGAGGCCGTGGACTGGGGGGAGAGAGTCAGGTTATAGGGATTGGCAGTTATACCATTGATGGTTTGGGCCCCTCCGCCATCATTGTATGAGATGCTCCAGGGGCTTTCGCCCGTTAACGCAACTTCGAGCGCAGCATTTTCTCCCTGGCAAATCACCACTTCACCGCTCAGCGTTGCTGTAGGAACTTCGTAGAAAGTCACAGGCGTGCCCTGTGCCACTGAGAGGCAGTCGTCATCCAGGTCAACACTTCCGTTTCCATCGCTGTCGCCGACCACCGCAGAGAAATGATAGGTAGTGCCATAGGTCATGTTTGCAGGATTGAAACTGACCTCAGGCGAGGTGGAAACCGCCACTATCGGAGGAATGATATTGAGACCGCTGCCGCTGTGCAGTATGAACACCTGCACATCGTCACCATCCAGCACCTCGTTGGTGTCATCGTAGTCAACGGTCACAGGACCGTCGCCACATTCCAAAACCGGCGCCTGATCCATCGTTCCAGCCTGCGTGGTGCAATCGCAAACGACCGCATTGTCAGAAACATTGATTACTGCACAGGCATTGGCATCCGTTACATCAAAGTTGTACCCGTCGCCAGATGGAATCGAGTTGCTGGTGAACTGGTTGCCTGTCAAGGTGCCGTTCAGCGGCGTGACGGAATAACTGGATGGGTCTCCGGAAGAAATGGAGAAGGTGACGACGTAATTGGTGTTTGTCGCATCGCAGGTGATGCTGATGCCCGATACCACTGGTGCGGTATTGACAACAACAGTACCAGTGCCTGATGCCGTGCCATTACAACCGTTTGCATCCACAACGCTGGTAAGCGATATGTTGCCAGCCTGTGATTGGCCGATGACCAGCGAGTAAGGCGAGCTGTTAACCTGAAGCGGGGCCTGGGCCGCTCCGTTGACACTCCAACCCACCGTCCATGGAGCACTTCCCGTCAGTTCGATGTCCAAAGTGTCAGTTTGACCGCTTCCCTGGCAGATGGTTCCCATGCCGCTGAGAATAGCCGTAGGAGCAGGATTTTCAATCACTTCTGCACTGCCACTGACCGTGCCCGCGCAAGCCGCGGAAGTCTCAACGGAGGTAAGGGTATAGGTTCCCGCCTGCGTCGCAAGCAGGTCATAAGGGCTTGAAGGGACAGTTATCGACACCGGAGCGCCGCCATTGATACTATAGCCTATATTCCAGGGGCCAGATCCCGTAATATTGATTGTCAAAATGATATCCGAGGTGTCACCAGCACAAAACGAACCGCTTCCTGAAATCTGTGCCGCTGGCGCCTGGGTGACTTGTACGGCCTGACAAGTTGGAGCTGTTGATCCACAGCCATTCTCTGCAGTTGCACAAACCTGACCGCTAACCGCATTGCTGAAATCAACGGTGATGTTGGCGCCGCTTCCGTTGATGACTGCACCTGTGGGAACTGTCCAGTTGAAGCTGGTGCCCACCAATGCATTGCTTACAGAAAATGCGGCGGGAGGATTGCTGGAGCAAACTGAGGTTGGCCCACTTAAAGTCGGCACCAAAGGAGGCGAGGTCACCACTACATTGTAGCAGAATTGTGTGTTGCCGCAGGCATTTGTCGCCGTTGCACAAACCTGGGCAGGGCCCTGTGCCACACCGCTATAGTTGACAGTGATGCTGGAGCCTGACCCGCTGAATGATGCCCCTGCTGGTACCGTCCAGGCATAAGTCACCCCGGGCTGAGGATTGCCAATGGTGTAAACCTGCCCCGAATTCCCGCCACAGATGCTGCTGGGACCTGAAATGGCAGGCGAGGCAGGCAAGGCGTTTATATTGATAGGGATGCAGGCCGGTGTGGAGGCACCACATGCATTGTTGGCTGTAACACAGAGCTGCCCACCGGTGGCATTATTCCAGTTGACGGAAATGGTGGTGGGATTCACCTGGGTAATGGGTTGCCCGTTTGGTGTTGTCCAGGTGTAGCCCGTTGGAGATGGACTGCCAACCGGCGTCACCGTATATTGTAAAGATGTCCCCTGACAAGGATTTTGGTTGCCGGCGACCAATGGTTGCTGCGGCACCTGTATGTTTTGAGTTACCGTGACACATTTCGTATTGGAGCAGTTGACTCCGTTCCGGCTATGAGTAACAGTAAGGCAGTATTGCCCTGGTTGGTTGACCGTCGCGACTACCTGGTTCGTCGGGCCGGTGATACCTGGCCCAGTCCACTGGAATGTTGTCTGACCGTTGGGCACCAGCGCAAAGCTCGAATTAGCACCATTCAACGTGATAGTTGAACTGGTACCGCAACCCAGAACGCCCGGTTGCTCAATTTCCGCCAACGGCTCGAGGATAGCCAGGTCTAAAAAAAACGTGCTGTCGCAGCCCTGCCAGTTCTCACAAGTCACAGGGCCGAATGTTGAAGCGTTGTAGGACTCACCGCATACCGAATAGGTGTAAGGAGCGCAAAACGTGGTTTGGACAGGCGGCCCTGTGATGGGGGGTATTACTTTGATTGTGCAAATCACCACGCTGTCGCAGCCCTGCCAGTTGGTAAGGGTGACAGGTGTCCCACTGGCAGGTGTCGGGCCACAAAAAAGCGTCCCTGCGCAAGGTGCGCAATCGCCGAGGCAGATGCTGATAGCCGGCTCATAAGTGGGCGGTATGTTCTGTGAGTTAACCGTGATGCAAATCGGTGCAGTCGGAGGGAAGCACTCGTTCGAGGCAGACACGCATATCTGGGCCGAACCCACGTTGTTCCAAACAATATCAATGGCTCCGCCAGGGTTGGGGCTGACGATTGAGCCCATGCTCGACGGAGTCACACTCCAGGTATAGGTCGAAGCATTGGGAATCGGCACGGTGTAGGTGCTGGTGGCACCCGGACAGACGCTGGTAGCACCGAGGATGGCGGAAGGTGGAGACGGAGGGACCGGCACGGTCGAGCCGTCCAGGACATCCACCGAGAAATCGCAGATATCGCCTGAGCAGCCGTCAAAAACTAGGTAATAGGTGTTCCCCACTATAAAGTTTGAATAAGAGAAGGTGAACTGATCCGTGGTGCAGTTGCATTGAGTGGCAATGGCCGTACCTCCGCAGCTTCCCTCGTAAAGGGCCCCCTGCATGCCAAACTGCCCATTGGTTCCCTGGCAGTTGCTCGGGGTAATCTGGATGGTAATCTGGGTGGAACCGGCAATGAAGGCAAACCACTCGTCATTGTTGAGAACCGAACCACCACAGCCAGG
Source organism: Bacteroidota bacterium (assembly GCA_041159285.1). GTDB lineage: Bacteria > Bacteroidota > Bacteroidia > Chitinophagales > Saprospiraceae > UBA6168. The sequence goes on from JBEAYO010000092.1 coordinate 7,426, forward strand.
AAATGGTTGCTGCTGGTTGTTAGTGCCGAGCGTTGCGCAATAGCCGTCAAGATCATTGCAGAGAACCGGAGCAATCATGCACATGTCTCCGGTTTGCGGGTAACCCGGCGGAGGACATTGCGCTAAGATGAGCTGACTTGAGAAAATAAACGCACCTAGAAAAACCAGTAAATGTTTTTTCATCGAAGTATGTTTTCAAAGTGAATTTGCTGAGCAATGCTGGAAAGTAAAGGTATGGCTTCAAGCCATGCTGTTCACTATCGCAACAAAATCGGCCGCATTGAGGGAAGCTCCCCCGATAAGTCCGCCATCCACATCGGGCTGGCTGAATAATTCCCCGGCATTGTCCGGCTTGCAACTGCCACCGTATAGAATGGTCGTGGCACTGGCCACTGAATCCCCGTATTTGGCAGCTATCAGGTGTCTGATGTATTGGTGCATTTCCTGCGCCTGCTGCGGCGAGGCGGTTCTTCCCGTGCCAATGGCCCAGACCGGCTCATAGGCAACTACCACCTGGGCAAATTGCCCGGTATCCAGGTGAAACAATCCACCCGAAACTTGCTCCTTGACGACGGCCTCCTGCTGCCCTGACTCCCTGGCATCGAGCAACTCTCCGCAACAAAAAATGGGAATCAGTCCGCTTGAAAGCGCCGCGCTGACCTTTTGAGCAATGAAGGCATCTGTTTCACCAAAAAGCACCCGCCGCTCTGAGTGTCCCAGCACCACATAACTCGCTCCAGCCGACTTGAGCATGTAGGTTGAGACCTCTCCAGTGTAAGCCCCAGACGCTTCAGGATGGCAATTCTGAGCCCCCACGTGAATCCCGCTGCCCGCTACGGCATTACTGACAGCTGCTATGTGGGTGAAGGGTGGGCAGAGCACCGTGATGGTCTCGGATTCTGGCAACTGCGCTGCCACGTCAAGCGCCAGCCGGGTCCCCTCTTCCAGGGTCTTGTTCATCTTCCAATTGCCGGCGACTATTTTTTTTCTCTTCATAGTTGGGTGTGTTCTTCGTTTTTAAAATTAAAAAAAGTTGAAGGCTCAAAGATAAACTTCGGTAAAAAATATTTGTTGTTAAAATTATTTTATTTCGCCAAAGCCAAGACACACTGCGCTTTTACCAGGCAAGAAATTTATTTCAACCGCAGAAATTGCGGGAAGAAATACTTCCACGGGAAAATATTTTGTTAAAAAACAAAAAATATTTTTCTTTTGAGATAAAATCCTTATTTTTGGCTTTGTGTTTGTCTTTTATCCATAGCAATCATTTATTTTTCACTTCAAAACATCATCGTTATAAGCGTAAAACTTCTACACTAAATCATCACATTCTCTAACTAACACCTGATTTAGTTATGCAAGTTACGCCATTAAACGACCAGCAACTCATCGCTCGTTACCTGGACGGTGATGAAAAAGCATTCCAGGAATTACTGAACCGCTACCAACAAAAGATCTATACCTCCATATATCTTTTCGTCAAGGATGAAAGCTTGACAGAAGATATCTTCCAGGAGGTCTTTATCAAGATCATCAACACGCTGCGCAGCGGCAAATACAATCACGAAGGCAAGTTTGGTCAATGGGCTCTTCGCATCTCTTACAACCTTTGCGTGGATTACTTCCGCAGGGGAAAGAGGCGGCCGTTCGTTCAGAGCAGCGACTCTTTCGACGTGTTCGACGTGTTGCACACTCACGACCCGAATGCGGAGCAACTGATCATGAAAAGCCAGACACACGATAAAATCAGGCAGTTGGTTGACTTACTTCCTCCGGAACAGCGGGAGGTAGTTATTCTTCGCCACTATGCCGACATGAGTTTCAAGGAGATTGCCTCACTGACCCGCGTAAGCATCAATACCGCGTTGGGCAGAATGCGCTATGCGCTGATCAACATCAGGAAAATGGTATCGGAAAATGAAATGCTGGTGCAATAGGGTTGTTGCAATTTCTGGTCAGCAGGATGCTGTATTTCAGTCCTTGCACCATTGCAAAAAGTCCCTAGAGTCTGTCTCGAAAGACTCTGCAATGAAGTGCCCTCTCGTAAAGAGGATGCAGTGCCCCATCCGGGCTTGTTCATACGCCCCAGAGCGCAGTGCCTCTCTTTGAAAAGGGCGCGGGGCTGTGCCGGAAGCCTTAACCGGAGGCCGTGCGGCACCGAAGAACCAGCCGCAAGGACCTTTAGCACAACTGCGAAGGGAGAGCCCGACGGGCCTGTGGCCCGTCGGGCTCCCTATCTGAGAACTGGACAGCACCGGCGAAACAAGCTGCATAGAATCCCCCCTAACTTTTTAGGCAATGCGCAAAAGCG
>JBEAYO010000093.1:0-9720 GCA_041159285.1 Bacteroidota bacterium
GGAAGCTGCCGACCTGGTCAGCGAAGTACTGGCCTGAGTCGGCCTGGTCCCGTGGAGGGCCATGCACCTGTCCTGAGAAGCCTTCCCTGTCCCAGCAATCCGTTCCGCTGGTGCCGATTGGCTTCGGTAGCCGGCATTTTGCCGGCTGATGCCCTATAATCCCCCTTGCTCCGCGGATTGGTGAAGCCAAACCGCGGAGCAAGGGGGATTTTGGGAGAGCGGGGCAAAGCACCAAGAGCCTTTTACGATACAACGTCTTCCCAGGAAGGACTTTTTTTTACAGCCAATGCAATTTAAGATAATCTGTGCTTCGCCACGAGCATTTTCCCAACGGGCGCCGCAAAAGAGTAAGAGGATGTTCCGAGGTCCATATGCCCAACGAGCACCCTGTCAGAAGGTCATAATGAGAATTTCCATGAAATTGCTGGCATTTACTCCCGGATTGTCGTTTCTCCCAGCCTTTTGAAGGTGAAAAAAGTCATGATGAAAAAAGCCCAGCGCATCATGTGGTAAGCGATCCTGTTGCGAAAACGGTGAACCAGGTTGTTTTTTCGCATAAACTCTTTACTTGTTATCTTCTCGCAATTATCGGCGATTGCATTCAATTGCTGGCACAGCTCTCCCAGCAAGACGGCATCGCGGCTCTCCACATTGGTTTCAATGCTGCCGTAGGTGCTCAAGTAATTCAGGTTGAAGGACCCCAGCGTACACCAGGCCTCGTCAACCAGCATGAGCTTGGCATGAAGGATGGACGATTTCCATTCGTATATTTCTATTCCCTTGTCCAGAAGTTTGCGGTACAGATGATGGGAGGCATGCCGTAGAAAAGGAACGTCCGACTGACCGGCAAGGATTAGCTTCACGGACACCCCTCTGCGAACAGCTGCTTCCAGGGCATAGCGGAAGCGGATGCCCGGAAGGAAATAACTCGCTAAGATGAGAACGGACGACTTGGCGTGCCGCACACTCTGACGGTAACGACTATCCACCTGCGTTTTATAGCGAAACCAGTCGTTGTGGGTAATCCTGGTCTTGTGGTTACTTCGGTGGGAAGGGAAATACCGGCGTCCCATAAAGGAAATGCCCGAAATGGGTTTCTTTTCCCAAAGGTCGGTGCAAATATCATGCACCTGTTTGCAAATGTTTCCCTCCAGGCGAACGGCAAAGTCAAGCCAGGGCTTTTCATGTTCGCTACCCCTGTAAGCATTGGCGATATTGATGCCTCCGATAATGGCAGACTTCCTGTCTGCCAGGGCGATTTTGTGGTGCAGTCTTCTGCCGAAAAAGCGGCCCTTGTAGGTGAAGAGCGGGGAAAAAAAGCGAACCAGGATTCCTGCTCTCCTCAGGGAGTTGACAAAGTCTTCGGAAAGCGACCCGGAGCCATACGCGTCGAGCAGCAACATGATGTGAACACCTCTGGATGCTGCCGCCTTAAGGGATTCGGCAATGAGGTGGCCGGTTTCATCATCTGCCAGCCTGTATGTTTGCAAGTGAATCTCCTCCCGGGCCTGTTCGAAAAGCTCCCTCAGTGACGAGAAAAATGGCTCTCCTGCATTGATGAGTTTGATATCGTTTTCCAAAGGCTTTACTGGTGTTGTCTTCAGGCGTTGAAAGAAATTGCTGATTAATGCAAATATGCGAAATTTATTTGATTTTTAGACGTTTAAATTCAGCTTGTCAGGCCCTCTTTTTACCTTGCTGTTACAAATTCGAGGATCCGACAAATCATCTCATCAGCTTTGCATCCAAACAAAATCCAGCGTTATGTATTTCAGGCTTCTGCTTTTCTTTCTTCTACTACTCGGCAATTTGCCACTTAGCGGTCAGACTTGTCAATATTTTGCATACGAGGGCTTCGATTATGCCACCGCCAGCCCCTTGCACGGCCTGAGCGGCGGCAGCGGCTGGCAGTCTGAGTGGCAAGTCCAGAACAACAATACCGCGGTGCCCGGCTACCAGATTTCAAGTGTCTCAGGATCCATGTCTTATTCGGATTTGCAGACCCTTGGGAACATGGCCGATGGTGGCTCTGGCTACCTGCTTTTCGGTCGACAATTAAACGCCCAGGACGGAGGCCCTTTTGACGATTACGTGGCACAGGGCGACGAAGGAATAGGAACACAGACCGGCGATACGCTGTGGTTCAGTGCGCTGATTCAAAAGAATCAGAACAACAACGGCAATGTATTCATAGGGCTGCATGGTGGCAACATTTCCTGGTGGAATGGAGGTAGCTCGTACATAGCGGAGTTCGGTTACTTCGATGGGCATTCCAGCGTAGGAGGGCAGCGCCGCTGGACGCTGCGTCTGGGAAACAACTATTATCCCACCTCTGTGCAGATCGTGCCCGGGGCAAGCGTATTTTTTGTCATGGGCATCCGCTTTCAGCCTGGAAACACGGTCTTTGACTTGTATGTGAATCCCTCCAGCCTGGGGAGTAACCTCCCGGCTCCAACCATGACGGTCAGCGCAAATGCATCCTTCGTATTCTACAATTTCGCCGGTTATCTCGGCGATATGAGCGGGCAAGGCTCCATCGACGAACTGAGACTTAGCGCCTCCTATGCCTGCGCGGCACCCAACAGTTCCGTGGTTTTCGACTTGCCGCCGGTAGCTGCCCTCAGCGCAGCCCCACTCAGCGGAACAGCCCCCTTCCAGGTGGCACTTTCCGCTGCCGCAAGCTTTGACCCGGAGGGCCAACCCCTGACCTACACCTGGGATTTTGGCGACGGAAGCCCGCAAGGCACCGGCGTCAGCCATACCCACACCTATTCCGCCCTGGGTTTGATACCCGTGACGGTGACGGTTGAAGACCCCGGTGGACAACAGGCCTCTGCCTCTCAGATCATCACCGTGCGAAATTCAAACGGAACGTTCCCTTGCCTCAGCAGCTTCACCCTGTTACAGCAGCCATCCTGCAGCAACAACACAGGGCGCATCAGAATCAACAATGCGCCTCAAACTTTCAGCCTTCGCAATGCCAGCGGCACCTTGCTCAATCCCGTCAACGGAAATGAATACCAGAATTTAACGCCAGGGACTTACTGGTACACCGCAGAAGGTATTGAGGGATGCCGCGACACCTTCCAATTTCACGTGCAGGTGGACAGCAGCACCTGCCAGGGTTGGCAGCCCAATGAATGCCGTCTTGGCATCGGCACCAACCTCAGCGGCCTGGCTGACTGGTCTCCAGAGAGACCCCTGCGCAATCTGCTAAAACACGTGCGGCCGGATTACATCGCCTTTGACGATCAATGTTACTGCTGGGATAACGGCAACGCGGCAGGTCTGGCGATGGATGCAAACGGCTACCCGCTTTATGTTCCCCAAGTCTTCAACGGGGTTCCCAACAAGGTGCGGTACGTCATCTCCACCGGTGCAGCTAACCTTCCGACCGGACAACAATACCTGTTGCTGTACGACGGGGTGGGGACCCTTGATGTAGGCGGAGGGGTGACAGTCATTTCAAACCAGCCTGGCAGGGTGCAATTTCTGGTGAACGGAAACGGCAATCTATGGATGAGCATCGAGCAGTCGCAACAGGGAAACCACCTGCGGAATATCCGGATGCTCCGCTTGGCCGACGAGTTCGCCGATTTGGCGCAACAGCCCTTCTACCAGGGCTTTCTGGATAAAATTGCACCATTCAGCACCCTTCGCTTCATGGATTGGGGCGCTACCAATGTCAATGGCGTAGAGCATTGGCAAGACAGGAGTTCGCCATCCTATTTCACCTACAGCACGGAAAGGGGTGTCCCCTATGAAATCATGATAAAACTGGCAAATGTCACTAAAAAGGATGTCTGGATTTGCGTTCCGCATGCTGCCGATAGTGCATATGTGGCAAACATGGCAGCCTTGTTCAGGGATAGCCTGCACCCCTCTCTCAACGTGTACCTGGAATACAGCAATGAGGTTTGGAACTGGATATTTGGTCAGGCAAACTACAACGCTGAAACAGCCCCTGCCAACCTCAACTACGGTCGGGCATACGCCGAGAGGTCGGGCAATACCTTTCGCATCTGGCACCAGGTTTTTGGTGCCCAGTCCGGCAGGGTCAAAAGGGTACTGGGACTTCAGGCCAGCTTCAACTACCTCAACGAGCAGATCTTGTCCCAACTTCGACCGAGTGAATGGGATTATGCCTCTCCCACCAGCTACCTCGGGCTCAACCATGAATCCTCCGGCAATCCCGTGCTGCACGCCGGCAGCACGGTGCAAGACGTCATCCAGAACGCACGCAACGAATGGAGCTCCTTCCGTCCGGCCCTGAAGCAGGATTATCGCAATATCAGGCTCTTCGGCAAGGAAATCATCAACTATGAGGGTGGGCAGCACTTTGTAGGAAATGTGTTTGGAATTCCCTATCCCTATCAGCAGGCCATGTGGGATGCCCAATACAGCCAGGGCATTTACGACTTGTATGACGACATGCTGGATACACTGCGCCGCTGGGATAGTCGCCTTTTTGTCAATTTCTCCCTGGCTGGAGAACAGGAAAGCATCTACGGCTCCTGGGGCGTGGTGGAGGACATAGATGTGCAGCCCCCATACCTGGCCACAGCACCAAAGTACCAGGCGCTGCTGGATAACGTCTCCCTGGCTGACATGGACTTTGATGGTTTTGACAGCCTGTACGTCACTTGTCCGGCAAGTGCTTCATTGGTTCTTGACTGCAACGACAGCAATCCGGCCATTCATCCTGCTGCAGCTGAAATTTGCGGCAATAATCAGGACGACAACTGCAATGGCTTGGCTGACGCTGCCGATCCTGCAGTCTTGCCTTCGGTGAACAAGTTCTCAGGCTCGAGCGCACAGTGGCAGTCTGCCGCGAATTGGAGCACAAGCTTTGAACCGGTTTCCTGCCACGATGTCATTATTCCCACTTCCAAGACGGTGGAGATTTCTGTTTCTCCTGCGGAGGCTCGCTGCAAGACCCTGGATGTAGAGGCAGGGGCCTCTCTGGCAGTACCAGCGGGTGCCGGTTTGCAGGTAGGGAACAACTGATGTTGCCCTGGCAGGAAAAGAATTTTCAGCTGTCTTGAAAGACAATCACGAAGGGTGCCTTTCCGGGACAGGCTAATTTAAGATTGGCGACGCCGTTAGCTTTTTCTCTTGAAGAAATAATACAAGGGAGTGCCCAGCGCAATCAATGCCAGCCCCATGCCAGCCTCCCTCGGCCTTTCCATCAGCGTGTTCAGCAACAGCCCCACGCAGAACAAAACATAGAGAACGGGCACCACAGGATACCCTAAAGTCTTGTAAGCGTCTTTAGTAGCAGGCATTTTCCTGCGAAGGATGAAAATGCCACCCACGACAAGCCCATAGAAGATGAATTGGGCAAATACCAGCATGTCGGTCAACTGATCAAATGTGCCAGAAAAGACCAGCACGCAGGACCAGATGGCAAACATCCACAGCGAATTGTTGGGCGTCTTGTAAACAGGGTCAATTTTGCCAGCCTGCCTGAAAAACATTCCCTTTTGCGCCATGGCGTAGTAGATTCTTCCTGAGGTCAATATGGTGGCATTTGTGCAGCCCAGCGTGGTGATGATGATTAGAACAGAGATGGCGAAGGCACCTTCGTACCCTGCAAAATGGCGGATGACTTCTACCGCTGCAATGGCATTCTCAGTCTGAGCTACCTTGATGAGCGCATCAGCAGGCAATACATACATATAGGTGAAGTTGACAAGCAGGTAGATCCCGGTGATGATCAACATGCCGAATATCAGGATCCGGGGGATGTTGCGCTGTGGATTGCGGATCTCATCGCCGACGAAGCCGACGTTCACCCATCCCTCGTAGGCCCAGAATGCCGCGAGCATCGCCAGGAACATGGCTTTTATAAAGCCGCCGGACTGACCGAAAGAATCGGGCGGGTAAGTACTGGCATTCGTGGCAATATTGGAAACATCCCCTCCGCCAATGCTGAGGCCAGCCGCCACGATGATGAGCAGACTTGCCAGCACGATGAGAGTAATGACGTTGGTGACGCGACCTCCCTGGTGCACCCCACGGCTATTGACAAAAGTCAGCAGCAGGATGGCAGCCACTGCCGCCAGCTTGACCCCGAGGTTGGCAAAAGGCGTGAAAATACCCAGCACCGTCATTGTTTCCCATTCTCCACCCAACAAGGGCAAGGGCAGCACCGCGTTCAGCGATTGTGCCGACACATAGGAAATCGAGGCTGTGGAAGCCGATTGTATGCATACAAAGCTGGCCCAGCCGTAAAAGTAAGAGACCTTCTCCCCGTACATTTCCCGGAGATAGGCGAAGGGGCCTCCGGAAACCGGAAGGCGCATGGCGACTTCCGCCATGGTGAGCACGCCGAGCAGGGTGACGGCACCGGCCAGCAGCCACGCCAGCAGAATGAGTCCTGGCGATTGCAAATCCAGGGACATCGGCGCTACTTTTTTATAGACCCCGCTGCCGATGATGGAGCTGACCAGCAAAATAATACCCGTTGTCAGTCCGAAGTACTGCACGAGTTTTGGATTTCCGTTTTCTGAAGAGGATGGCTGCATCTTTATTGTGTGTTAATTTTTGCGAAAGATGCAAAAAGTATTCAGTTGATAAAAATATTTCTGCCTCCTGAGTACAACAATGAAGAAAAGGGCCTTCTTTGCTGCGCTGAATTATTTATTTTTGTAAAAATTTGCTTCGATGCGGCAACTCAGCGGACCTTCCGGGTTTGTTTCTGCCTTGCCGGTACTCGCACAGGAAAAGATGTTCGGAGTTGTGTAAAAAGCCGCCGAGGTACTGGGTCTTTCTTTGAAATGGACGAGGTGCTGGGCGGAGTTCCCTTTTCAGAGAAGGACAGCTCCAGCGGAACAAGCCGACTGGGCTTATTGCACAAACCCGAACACACTAAAGTTCCTCACATTAAATGACACCGAAAGATAGGCAACCGGATTTTAAAAAACACAAGTTCCGAGAGTTGAGGATCTACTCTTCAACCGAATGGCTGGCCGACAATAAAAAGAAGTATCGCCAGGTCTTCGAGCGCTGGGAAACTAGCTATGTCTATGCAGAGCTCTCGTTTTACAACAAGCTGTTCGACCTGGAGGATTGGGACGTGGAGGTTGAATTGCACTGCTACCAGGTCAAGAAATCACGAAAAGAACTCTGCTCCCTCACTTTCAAGCGCAAAGTCAGCAAATATGACAACATCGTTTACATCCGCGAGGGATGGGGAAACAAGGAAGAGGGTGCGTTCTGGAAGAAAGGAACTTACCTCTGGGAAGCCTTCATCGAAGAGGAAAAGGTGGCTTCCAAGTATTTTTACGTAGAAGATGCCGGAACTGATGGATTCAGCAAAGGAAATCCCTTTATCCAGCTGCAATCTTTTAAATTGTACGAGGGACCCTATGACGATGTCATGGAGGAAGACCGCACCTATTATCAGAGTTTTAACGGCCCGGACACCCGCTATATCTATGCGGAAATCATCCTTAAAAACATACATCCAGAAAAACATTGGCAGTGCGAGTTGTTCGTGAAGTATTACAATGATGCGCGCGAACTCAAAGGACAGGTGGTCCGGCTGCAGAAAATAGAGAAAAAGGACGAACTGATCAAGATAAGTGCCGGCTGGGGAAGCAACGTCAAGGGCTCCTGGAGAAATGACAAGTACACCTGCGAGTTGATTTTCATGGACCGCCTGCAGGCAGTCATTCCATTCGAAGTAGGTGACAATTTTTCAGAGGGACTTCCCGCTCCCTTTCTGCCTGGCCAACAGATGCCGCTTGTTTTGCCTGCACCTGAAGAAACTTCCGAATCCTTCGACGAGGTGATGTCTCAAATGGAGGAACTGGTCGGCCTGATGGAAATCAAGCAGAAAATACGGGAACATGCCACCTACCTGCGCTTCCTTCAAATTAGGAGAAACCAAGGTTTCGAGGAAAAGGAATCCATTAATCTGCATTCCGTCTTTAGCGGCAACCCGGGAACCGGTAAAACCACCGTCGCCAAGATGATGGGCCGCCTGTACTGCAAAATGGGCCTGCTCTCGAGCGGACACGTCCACGTGGTGGACCGCGTGGACCTGGTTGGTGAGTACATCGGGCAGACGGCACCCAAGGTGAAGGAGGCCATCGAAAAAGCAAGAGGAGGCGTGCTGTTCATAGACGAAGCTTACTCTCTGGCCCGCAGCGTTGAAGACACCAAGGATTTTGGACGGGAGGTCATCGAAATATTGGTCAAGGAAATGAGTGATGGCCCTGGCGACCTGGCTGTCATTGTCGCAGGGTATCCAATAGAAATGTCGCGTTTTCTGGACAGTAATCCGGGCCTCAGCTCCAGATTTCGACATCATTTCGAGTTCCCTGACTTCCTGCCACAGGAGTTGTCCCAGATTGCTCAGTACGTCTGCCGTGAAAAGGAAGTGAAACTGACGGAAGAGGCACGTACCAGGCTAGAGGAAATCATCGTCGCCGCCTATCGCAACCGCAATCGCTCCTTTGGCAATGCGCGTTTTGTGCAGGACGTAATTGAAAAGGCCAAGATTGCCCTGGGTCTTCGAATCATGGAGCATGAGGACCCACAGGCTCTGCCCAGAGAGCTGTTGGAGACCATTTCCATGGTTGACATGGAAAGCATTGACATCAAGCCCAGCCGCGAACTGCCGAATATTCCGATTGACGAGGACCTGCTGGATGAATCCATAGACGAGCTCAACCGCATGATTGGCCTGGGCAAGGTCAAAGAACAGATCATAGAACACGTGCGACTGGTGCGCTACTACCGCGAAACCAACCGCGATGTGCTCAACAGTTTCTACTTGCATACCGTGCTCATCGGCAATCCAGGTACTGGAAAAACCACAGTGGCACGCATCCTCACCAAGATCTACAAGGCCCTTGGCATTCTGGAGCGCGGCCACATGGTTGAAACTGACCGCCAGGGTCTGGTCGCCGGCTTCGTAGGACAAACTGCTATCAAAACCGCTGACAAGATAGATGCCGCCATTGGTGGCGTTCTTTTCATTGACGAGGCTTACTCCCTTTCCCAAAAGAGCGGCGGCAATGACTTCGGAGACGAAGCTATACAAACCATACTCAAACGAATGGAAGACCGGCGCGGCCAGTTTTTTGTTTTTGTAGCCGGTTATCCTGACAACATGGAGGCTTTCCTCAAGGCCAATCCGGGCCTGAGCAGCCGCTTTGACAAGATTCTTCGCTTTGAAGACTACTCAAACAATGAGTTGCTTCAAATTGCCTTGCAAATGTTTGAGGACCAAGGCATAGTGCCAGCCCCCGAAGCCGAGGAGCACCTGAATGCGTATTTCCAGTTCCTGTATAATTTCCGCGACAAGTACTTCGGCAATGCGCGCACGGTCCGGCAGGTAGTGACGGAGGCAATCAAAAATCAGCACTTGCGGCTGGCGGCCCTCACGCCTGACGAAAGAGAGAATATCTCCTCCAATGTCCTGTTGCTGGAGGATGTGATCGACTTTTCCCTGGACACCAGCGGATTTATTTTCAATAAAAAGGGAATTGGCTTTCGCCGCGGCGGAGATTGAAACCCTGGCATGTCGCTTGTTCCTGGCAACGACAATGTGATGCCTTGTCAATAGCCCAGGGACAGGAATCCTTTTTATTAAGCAAGAGCTTTGCCCTATTTCATGATAAAACCTTTCCCTAACCACATGGAACGAATCAGCACGTTTGACATTTTTAAAATCGGGGTTGGTCCCTCCAGCTCCCACACCATGGGACC
>JBEAYO010000094.1:0-9698 GCA_041159285.1 Bacteroidota bacterium
GGGTTTATAGGGTGCAGAGCGAAGCCCCGCGACCTTTCCGGTACAGCGGCATCTGCAAGGCGTGCTAAGCAGTTAAAAATTCCGTTTTTTTGAGTGTTTACGCAAAAAGACAAATTTCGTTATTTGTAAACAAGCTGCGAAGAAAAAGCATTTTAAGGAAATGAAAAACAGCAGGCTCAATACTCCGGCCAATTGGGTTAGAAAAAACTGCCCAATTAACTATATTTGCACTCTTTTTTAAAAAGAACAGCACCGACCATGTTTGAAAATTTATCCGACCGCCTTGAAATAGCTTTTAAATCTCTCAGCGGAGACCGAAAACTGACAGATCTGAACATCGCAGAATCCATCAAGGAAATCCGCAGGGCCCTGGTGGCAGCTGATGTCAATTACGCCATTGCCAAGGAGTTTACGGACAAGGTAAAAGACAAGGCGATGGGCACCGAAAATGTCCTCAAGTCGATTCGCCCAGGCCAGCTAATGGTTAAAATCGTGCAGGACGAGCTGACTGCCCTGATGGGTGGACAATCAGCCGGCATCAACCTCAAGGGCAACCCTTCCGTGGTTTTGATTTCAGGTCTCCAGGGTTCAGGCAAGACCACCTTCTCTGGAAAGCTGGCCAACTACCTCAAGACAAAGCGGCAGAAGAAGCCCATGCTGGTGGCCTGCGACGTTTACCGGCCCGCTGCCATTGACCAGCTGACCGTCCTGGGCGAGCAGATTTCGGTTCCGGTCTTCAAAGATCCTGAAAACAAGAATCCGGTTGAGATAGCACAGCAGGCTATCAACCACGCCAAAGCGCATGGATTTGACGTGGTCATCGTGGATACTGCAGGCCGACTGGCGGTGGATGAGGAGATGATGCAGGAAATTGCCCGCGTCAAAGCTGCCATTCAGCCCCAGGAGACGCTTTTTGTGGTTGATTCCATGACTGGTCAGGATGCCGTCAATACCGCTAAGGCATTCAACGAGCGACTGGACTTCGATGGCGTGGTGCTGACAAAACTGGATGGTGATACCAGAGGTGGTGCAGCGCTGTCAATCAAATACACCGTCGGCAAACCCATCAAGTTTGCCAGCACTGGGGAGAAAATGGACACGCTGGATGTATTCCACCCGGATCGCATGGCCCAGCGCATACTCGGGATGGGCGATGTCGTATCTCTGGTGGAAAGAGCGCAGGAGCAATTCGATGAGGAGGAGGCGCGCCGGTTGGAGAAAAAAATCAAGCGCAACAAATTCGACTTCAACGATTTTCACAGTCAAATCAAGCAAATCCGCAAAATGGGAGACATGAAAACCCTGCTCAGCATGATTCCCGGCATATCGAAGGCACTGAAGGACAATGAAATCGATGATAATGCGCTGAATAAGATCGAATCTATAATTTTCTCCATGACGCCCTACGAGCGCGAAAACCCGGATGCTTTGAGCATCAGCAGGAAAAAGCGCATTGCCCGGGGATGTGGCCAGGATATCAACCAGATCAACTTGTTTGTCAGGCAGTTTGATGAAATGCGTAAGATGATGTTCAAGCTTTCCAAGATGCAGGGCAATGCCGGGCCTGGGAAAATGCTGCCCAAATCCGGGTTTCAAAAGCGTTGACATGCCGTAGCTGCTTTACATCAATATCAAGGAAACCCCGTCTTGCTTCCACCAGTGATCTTCCATGAGCTTCGAGAGCAGTATCCTGCCTTTCCGGTAGTGAAATCCCCTGCCTGTGAAATATTCGTAGGTTTCTTCAAAGAACCCTGCCGGCAGCTTTTCCTCCCGATTAAGGCTTACATAAGCGTCCAGTTCAACGTCCAGGCAAAGGTTGGAGGGCTTTTGCATCATCAGTTTCTTGTACTCGTATTTGTAACGGTATCTCAGTGCGGATAGATCGCTGAGAATGGCAGAAGCGGTCGGGAAGCCCCCTGCCCCTTTTCCGTAAAAAAACTGCTCATCTGTCAGGGCGCTGGTGATTACCACCCCGTTGTACTCTTCGTGCACCCTGGAAAGCAATTCCATGGGTTTTACGAAAGAAGGCAGTACATACGCCGCCACTTGTCCGTCCGGCAGTTTTATCGCATTGGCCACTAACTTGATTTGAGACCTCTCCGCCAGTGCCACCTCCCTGTCAATCGGATGGATGTTTTCAATTCCGGTGAAAGGCAGCTCCTCCGGCTGCGCCAGGATGCCATAGGCATGTGTCAGCAAAATGCAGAACTTATTGACAGCGTCCTGCCCGGAAACGTCCAGTGAAGGGTTGCTTTCGGCAAAACCTTTTTCCTGAGCCTGTCTGAGGGCTTCGGCATAGCCAAGTCCGCGCTCAAAGATCTGGGTCAGGATGTAATTGGTGCTGCCGTTGATAATTCCGCGCAAGCCCACCAGCAAATCGTTGTCGTAGTACTCTTCCAGGTTTCTGATGACAGGAATGGAAGCACAGCAGGAAGCCTCGTAGAGCAGGGAAGCCCCGGTTTTTCTCGACAGCGCAATCAACTCGGGAAGGTGCCTTGCCAGCATTTTCTTGTTGGCGGTGATGACAGACTTTCCCTGGGCCAGGCTCCGGCTGACCATCTCAAAGGAGGCATCCGCATCATCAATCGCTTCGATGACAACATTGACCTCTTCATTTCCGAGAATTTCCTCCCTGTTGGTGGTGAAAAATGATGCGTCTATGCTCCTGGGCTTGCCAGGGTTTTTGATGCAGATTTTGACGATTCTTGCAGCGAGCGAAGGGGTCTGTTGTATGACCCTGAAAACGGCTTCGCCTACTACGCCAAAACCAAAGAGACCCACTGAAAGGGTGTCAGCGTTTGCCATAGTCAAATAGGTTGTTTGATGTATTCAGAAGACTTAAAGCAACTGCTCCGTCCAGCTGGCTGCAGCTTCTTCCAGCAACTGGTCTGCCACAACAGTGGTAACTCCAGGCTTTTCGACGACCTGGCCTCCTGCCAGGTTGCAGAGAAGAGCAATCTGGTGACCCGGCAGTTTCAAGGCCAGTCCCAGGGAAGCCAGACTGATCACCGTATCCCCGGCGCCACACACGTCTGCCACTTTCCGTGGCCTGGTTGGGTAAATGTGGCCTGGCGCGGTATCTTCCAGAAAAAGTCCATGTTCCGACAAGGTGACAATGGCGGTGCAATTGCCAAGCCTGTCTTTCAATTGCCTGCTGGCCTGGCGTAGTGCGCTGGGTGTACATTCGACTTTCTCAGAGAGTGCCTCGCTCAGTTCCTTGAGATTGGGTTTAAACAGCTTCGCGCCAGCATATTCCCAGAAATTTTTCTTTTTGGGGTCCACAGCGACGGGTAGCTGCCGTTTTTCGGCTTGTTCAATGATGCTGCGAATCACCTTAGGGGTAAGCACCCCTTTGTTGTAATCCTGCAATATCACTACGTCGAATTGCTGCTTTTCCATCGTGGAAAAAATCATTTGCAGAAAGGCGGCTTCTTCTCCTGCCGATAGTTCATCGGTCTGTTCCCGATCTATCCGCAGTAATTGCTGGCTTGCCGCCAGGACCCGAGTTTTAACAGTTGTAATTTTGTCAGGTAAAACATGCAAGCCCGCTGAACTGATACCTTTGTCAGGCAGCATGCTGAGCAACTCCCTTCCTGCCTGGTCATCACCAATTACACCGCACAGCACGCAGCCAGCTCCCATGGCCACGACGTTTAATGCGACGTTGGCAGCTCCTCCAAGTCTGCGCTCTTCCCTCCCCAATTCGAGCACCGGCACCGGTGCCTCCGGAGATATCCGCTTTACATCCCCCAGCCAGTATTGATCCAGCATGACGTCGCCGACCACCAACACGTTTAATTTTTTGAAGGAATCAAAAACTTCTTGGCATTTCATCTTGAGTTCGGAAGTGGAATTCAAACATCAGGACATGTTTAATATTTATTCAAACTGAAAATGACGGGACGCACAGGACATAAAAAGAAATTTGGCTTAGCAAATAACGAATAATCCTGTGGAAAGCACTGGAAATGCTGCTTTTCAGAAAGAAGAAAGATTAAACATGCACTTTGGGCAAGGTCAAATAAAAAAAAGCCGACTTCCCCGAGGGGAAGCCAGCTTATTTAACCCCAAAAAACCAAATCTTTAAGGCTTCGCAAAAAGCTCTATATTTTTAATGCACAGAATTGGACTGTGCTGATTTTTCCAATTTGTATGCAAATAAACTAAAAACACTCAAGGTTTCCAAAAAAAAATGACAGAATATTAAAAACAAGTGGGTTTGATTTGAAAAATTACAATGGTGTGACTAAAAACTATCGCTATGGTTGTCTGAAACAGGAACCTTGTCGTGGCTGAAGGTGCTGGTGGATGCAAGATTGAGGGCATTTTAAAAACTAACTGTTAACTTTGTTTCTCGTTTGCAGGTGGAGAATTGATTGCGGCCGGTCTAATTAGCTTGCAAGTGACCAGTTCCTGGCGATTATTTTATCCGGGTAGCTGAATCAATAGCTAGGGAATATTTTTCCTGGATGCCGTGAGTCTGTGCCATCTCTTACCGAATTGTGAAACTAAGTCAAATCCATGTCCTTGCAGAAGCACAAAAACAGGATCTCAAGAAAGTGTTTATTCCAATGGCCACGCAGCATGCGGCCCTTCTTGTTTTTAACAGCAGCGTTGATTCCGTTGTCCAGTGATTGCCAGCATGCGGTTTCCCAGCCTGATCCCGAGACTACAGCAGTGGCTAAAAATGTGATTTTGTTCATAGGGGATGGCATGGGACTGGGACAGATTTCTGCTGCCATATACAATCAGCCGGGATTCTCCCTGGAGCGATTCCCCGTCGTAGGATTTCAAAAGACAAACGCTGCCGACAACCTCATCACTGATTCAGCTGCAGCAGCGACGGCAATGGCAACTGGCCAGAAAACGCGCAACAATGCCATCGGAGTGGATACCCTTCAACAGCCGCTTGCAACCATCTTTGATGTGGCAATGAGCCGGGGACTTGCTACTGGCGTTCTGGTCACCTCCACACTCGTGCATGCCACCCCTGCCGCTTTTCTTGCTCATCAAAACACAAGAAATCTCCAAGAGCAAATTGCCTCGGACATAGCCGCTGCCGGCGTCGATTTGCTGATTGGCGGCGGAAGGCAGTATTTCGACAGAAGATCCAGTGATGACCGCGTACTTACCGGGGAGTTGAAATCGAAGGGAGTGGCAGTTTACGACTATTTTTCCAACGATATTTTCAAGCTAAATCCAAGGCCGGACAAGCCATTTGTTTATTTTACAGCGGACAATCAACCGCTTCCCGCCTTCCAGGGCAGGGACTACCTGCCTGTTGCCACCGAACTTGCCATTGATTATCTGAGAAAAAGAAGTCCAAATGGTTTTTTATTGCTGGTGGAAGGTTCTCAGATTGACTGGTCCTGCCATGCCAATCAGCCGGAATCCTTTTTCAGTGAGATGGAGGATTTCGACCAGGCGGTAAAAGTCGCACTGGAATTCGCTGTCAGAGACCGGAATACCCTTGTAGTGGTCACTGCCGATCACGAGACCGGGGGGCTGGCTCTTAATCCTGGCTCAAAGCACAGGCGTCTATCACTGGCATTTACCTCCAATGGACATACGGGCAGCATGGTGCCTGTTTTCGCGATTGGTCCCGGTTCCGATCTTTTCAGGGGCATCTATGAAAATACAGCAATTTTCTACAAACTAAAAGAAGTGCTTGAATTCAAGAGGCAGTAAGCCGAGGGCGAACAATTCAGTCCTTGGAAGGTTTATCTATAAATCCACTGCAACAAATCTTCGTGGCACTGCAGCTGAACTTTTCTCGTTCTTTTCTTCAGCCATGCTAATCAACCTGTAAGGCATGGCGTGGGTGGAAGGAAAATATCTTTTTCGTTTTTGAAATGCAGGGATGAAATCCATATCTAAGCACTCGCTGTGCCTTCGAGTGGCTTTTTTAGTACAAGATTATATTTTGGCACGAAAAGAGTGCCTCCTAACCAAAACAAGACCTCAGATGATGACAGAAGCCGCCGAAAATATCAAGTTGATTCGCGAAAGCGCCCGCGATTTTGCGGAGACATTCATTCGCCCTCACGTCCAGGAATGGGACGAAAGCCAGCACTTTCCGATTGATTTATTCAACAGGATGGGAAGTTATGGCTTCATGGGGGTATTGGTTCCAGAGCAATACGGCGGGTCTGGCCTTGGCTACCAAGAGTACATCACCATTATCGACCAGATTGCCAGGGTGTGTGGTTCAATAGGCCTTTCCCTCGCTGCCCACAACTCCCTCTGTACCAACCATATTCTGATGTTTGGAAACGAGGAGCAGAAGCAGCGCTACCTGCCGAAACTGGCAGACGGAACCTGGCTGGGTGCCTGGGGGCTGACGGAGCCCAACACTGGCAGCGATGCCGGCAGAATGCAGTGCGTCGCCGAGCGAGAGGGCAATCATTATATCATCAACGGCAGCAAAAACTTCATCACCCATGGCCAGTCAGGTCATGTAGCTGTTGTTATTGCAAGAACCGGGGAACAGGAGGACAGCCATGGAATGACTGCCTTTGTGATAGAAAGGGAATGTGCGGGTTTCAAAAGTGGCAAGAAGGAGAACAAACTGGGGATGCGCGCTTCCGAAACCGCGGAATTAATATTTGACAATTGTCGGGTGCATGAAAGTCAGATACTCGGAAAACCCGGAGACGGATTCATTCAATCTTTGAAAATACTGGACGGCGGAAGGATTTCCATCGCTGCTTTGTCCATCGGAATTGCCAAAGGTGCTTACGAAGCGGCTGTGGACTATTCCAAGGAGCGGCAGCAATTTGGAGTGCCCATTTCTTCTTTCCAGGCCATTAGTTTCAAATTAGCGGACATGGCAGCCAAGATTGAAGCAGCAGAACTGCTCACCAGGAAAGCGGGTTATCTCAAAGACCGCGGAGAAAAGACGACGAAATTATCAGCCATGGCGAAATACTATGCCTCTGAAATTGCATGCCAGGTGTCCAGTGATGCAGTACAAATCTTTGGAGGCTACGGTTACACCAAGGACTTTCCTGTTGAAAAATACTACCGGGATGCAAAGTTATGTACTATCGGAGAGGGCACCAGTGAAATCCAGAAACTGGTCATCTCAAGGGAGATAATAAAATCCTGAAGTGCAAAGACATTTGCTAAAGATTGAAAGACTCGATGTAGCCTACAAAATACGTGATTGACAAACCTGCAAAAATAAACAGGTCATTTTTTTTCCTGTTTCCGTTCTTGCTCACTCCGTCCAGGTAATCATGCATTGTTACCCGAGACCCCCACTCTATCCCCACCAGGAAATTCTTGCTTATGTCAAATGCCACTCCCGCAACCAATGGCAAGCTGATGGAGGAAGACAAGGCACCTGACTCAGGGAAAAGATTCTGATCCTTGAACTTGTTGACTTTTATGGCAGGATCGTAGTTGATGAATCCCACTCCCAGTCCTACATAGGGACTGACCTGAGGCGCAAAAAAACCGACTGCATCCTCCCTGCTCCTTCCGAAAGGGTGAAATTCTGCGATGACAGACATCTCTACAATGTAGGACTCATAACTCCAACCTCTGCTGCGCAACCCCGGATCTTTCGCGTTGAAATCACTTCCGCTGATGTGTCCGTAGGTCACATTCCCCCTGGCTTTTAATTTTGGATTGAAGTGATAACGGGCCAAGCCCCCGAATGCAAAGTTGAGCTCGTTGAATTCAAGGTGATCCTCTGCCAAATCTCCCTGATAGGTAGTGGTTCCTATAAATCCACCGGCCTCGATGGGTGTTTGAGATAGCACCTGATGAGCAGTGATAAAAAGGATGGCAAACAGAATTTTTTTCATGACATTCAAAAGGTTGTTATTGGGGTAATCTGCCTTCAACTGTGCTTTTGTAGAATCCAGCAGGGCTAGGGTAGATCAAGTCTTTTTCATCACGTGAGCAATGATGAATTGCCCTGTGATACAATCATAGGTTCTTCACAGCTGCTTACATGGGGCTCTTTACGGTTAGAGTTAAAATGCTCAATTATAGAATCAAAACAGAGAAGTACAGGCTTCAGTTTATTCAAAGCAAAAAAAAACTGCCTTCCGACATTGGTCGGAAAGCAGTTTTTCCTTCGCAGGCAAGCGATCTGAGCCAGGCTGCCTTACTTGCGTCCTAAAAATGCCTGTACGCCGATGCCGATGTAGGTCCTGCTGTAGCCATCGCCACTGTTGTAAATAAAAACAGGTTCGAAAGCGACGTTGGGAGTGGCAAAAATCGAGTATCCCAGTCCAAAGTTGTATTCTGTGTAGGCCTCGTCCTCGCCGGTTTTGTTGTAGAGCAGCCCAACCTGCGGAAACAGGTTCTTCCAGACATAATAGCGGATGAATGGACCAAACTCAATTTGGGTCTCTTCCTCCACGTCGATGTTAAAATTCACCCCGGCACCCAGTTTGTCTGTAATAAAGTAGCCCAGCTGAGGCTCAAATTGAAAAACAGACTCGCCATCCTCTGATTCAAAGTTGACAGAGCCTCCCACCATCATGGCTCCTTTGTTAACCTGAGCTTGCAGGTTACCAACGCAGGCTAAAGATGTTAAAATCAGGCAAGTCATCAGTACGTGTTTAATTTGCTTCATCTTAATAAGGTTTTAAATAGTGAAATAATATGCATCTCGGATCCTTAAAGGGAGCCAATATTTTAGGGATTATCTCGGGGTTGGATTTTGACCGGTTGTTGACTTGTTCCTGGCCAGACGCCAATTGGTGAGGTTTGATGAACCAGTAGTATAATATTCAGGATTTCAGCTTCTTACACCGACAGCGGAATTTTACAAGTGGTAAATTTATAGAATTTACTTTGGAAAATTTAACAAAAGTTATTCATTTATTTTAATTGTTGGCAAAAACCTTTGATTGTTGATTGCTGTTTTCATTTTGAGGGAGGTTGACGATGTCTCGCTTTTGCCGAATTAATCAACTTCCTCAAGGCTCTTTTTAAACTCCAAAGACCATGAAAAACACAACCCTTGCACTGCTAAATGCTGTGCTGCTCTTCGCTTCCTATCCATTCTCCTCCCTGCCGTGCCAGTCTTTCGTGCAGGATTTTCAGACCTCGCGCAATGTGGCCGATTACATCGGGACTGGTCCAAACCTCTTTGAGGCGATTCAATCCTCTGGCAACGGCACCCAAGTTGCGATCAACGGTTTCGCACTGGATTATGCCCGGGGGGCCAACAATGCCGGCATGTTTCTGGAAACTGCCCTGGGGCCCATGCACGTTATGAAGTTCACTTTCGACATCAAGGCTGAAAATGTAGTTACTCCTGCCACCTCGGCAGCTATTCTAAGAGTTGGCGAGGGTTTTGATGACAGTTACCTGGCGCCACCTAATGGAAATACCCACTCCCGACTTGGCATCAACCTGGTGAACCAAACCGGATCCGCCTTCCAATTGAGGGATATTGGAACTGGGCAAAACAGCCCCTCCTATACCGGCATAAGAACCGTGACCTGGTGGCTGAACCATAGCGGCAGCACCGTCACTTACGTCTCACCTTCCGGCTCGGTAGAAACGCTCGCTCATGATCGCGGCGATGTCTATGTCGGTCACGTCAGGGTATTCGATGAGATGATGTCAGCCTCAAGCTCCAATTTGACAGATTTTAAATTCATCTATTCTCAGGGCGAGGGAAGGCTTCAATTCGACAATTTCAATGTCACAGCGGAGGGCGCTCTCCCTGTCGG
>JBEAYO010000095.1:0-9666 GCA_041159285.1 Bacteroidota bacterium
CGACAGCCAACTCCCGGCGCCAGTGCCCGGAGCCTCCCAGGGGAACAGGAAAGCCTCTTCATTGTTGTGGAGCATATCCGGCATCCATCTGCCGGGTACTTCATTTTTGTTTGGCACCATGCACGTGCGCGACAACAGGATTTTTTCCATACTGCCACCCGTCTTCCCCAGGATCCTGGCCTGTCAAGGCTTTGCCGCCGAATATCACCTGGATGAGCAGGCCGCCAGTCCCCTGGTGCCGGGACGAAGTGACTTCAACTGGCAGTCCCTGCTTCCCGCCTCGAAATTCTCCAGGATAAGCCGGCTCCTGCTGCGCACCACAGGGCTGGACATCCGCCGTCTGACCCATCTACCGCCTTATTTTGCCCTGGGGGTATTGTCCGGGCAATTCCTGAAGTCTGACATGCCCTGCTCTTTGGACGAGCACCTTTGGAATTATGCCAGGGAGGCCGGCAAGGAACTTCGGGGAGTAGAGACCCTGCAGGAGCAAATGCAGGTGCTCGCAGGCATCCCGCTGGAAATGCAATTGCAAATGCTGATGGATTGCTGCCGCAACATCAGTCGTTTCCGGCAACACCTGCTGCATCTGGCGGCATTGTATGAAAAACAAGACACACAGCAACTCTATAAAGTGGTGAAAAAGAATGCGCGCGGATTGCGCAAGGTGCTGCTTTACCAGCGAAATGCCGTGATGGCTGAAAGAATCGCCGCCATGGCCAGGGAACAGACCACCTTTTCCGCGATCGGCGCCGCGCACCTGGGAGGCCGGAAAGGGGTCATCTGCCTGCTGAAAGAACAAGGTTTCCGCGTACAGCCTGTCTTTGCCGAACCCGCCATGTGATGCCCAGCCCTGGAGCTGGCATGTTGCCATCCGTTGCCTGAAGGGAGAATCCCACGCGCATGCTCAGGTCGTCACTGACGTCAAAGGTCATCAAATGACTACCGACAAAAGCTTCAGCAGATTGCACCAGGTGAAGGAGCAGGAATCCGATGTAGGACAACTGCTTGTTTTTGTCAAACTGGTCGCGCAGCCGCTTCAGGTCATTCGCCTGGTAACGCGATCCTGTGAAGGGATGTTCCTCGCCTGAGAGCTCGGCGATGTAGGCGTCTCGAAACAAGCGATAATTGCGGGTGTTGTAATCCGCCGCATAAGCCAGCGCCACATATCCTCCCCATACGACCGGGGCTTTCCACCAATGCCGGTTGTAGAGCTGCCCACCGCCCGGAAACGCCAGCGACAAATAAAGTGCCTTGTCGGGATTGGGAAAGTCAGCGCGAAAGAAGCGATGCCACCAGCCAGCAGCAGCTGCAGCAGTGCTGTCAGCCAATTGGCTGTCCACCCCTATTTCCAGGACTGGGATCAGTTGAAGAAGGGAGTCCATTCCGGCTCCGGCCGAGTCAACGGGAGGAGTTTCCTGGCAGCGGGGCTGGCAGAAAAAAAACAACACGAGACCAAGGCCGGTAAAAATCGCTTTTTTCATGCAAAGCCCTTGAGGATTAAGGCTCCAACAAGTCCAGGATTCGGTTCAGGTCGTCGTTGGAGGAAAAAGGAATGCTGATGAGGCCGCCGCCGTTGGGCTTCACCTTTAGCTGTACCTTGGCGCCGAAGAAGCTCTTCAGGTTGTTTTCCACCGCCTGCACCTGGTTGTCCATCGGGTTCCTGGGAGCCGACTTGCGTGCGGCTGGTTCCTTGTAGCTGCGCACCAGCGCTTCAGTGGCGCGGACGGAAAGGCCGTTGGCGATGATTTCCTTGTACACCCTTGACTGCAGCAGGAAGTCGTCCAGGGCGATGATGGCCCGGGCATGCCCCATGCTGATCAGTCCCTGTTTCAGCCCTTGCTGGATGTCCACCGGCAGTTTCAGCAGGCGCAGGTAGTTGGTCACGGTTTCCCTGGCTTTCCCCACGCGCTCCGACAGGCTCTCATGGGTCAGGGCGCACTCGTCGATGAGGCGCTGGTAAGTGATGGCCACCTCTATGGCATTGAGGTCGGAGCGCTGGATGTTTTCCACCAGGGCCATCTCGATCATCTCCTGGTCGTTGGCCAGCCGGATGTAGGCCGGCACTTCCTTCAGGCCGGCCATTTTGGAGGCGCGCAGCCTTCGCTCACCGGAGATGAGCTGGTACTGTCGGTCTGCAAGGCGGCGCACGGTGATGGGCTGGATCAAGCCGTGCACCTTGAGCGATTCAGCGAGGTCGTTCAGTGCCGTCGGATCGAAGTCCGTGCGGGGCTGAAATGGGTTGACCTCGATTTCCTCCAGGGGAATCATGGATACGGTGTGGGTCAGTTCGCGCAGGACCTCTGCCTGTTGTTCCTGTGATTGCGTTTCGATGTTGGACAGCAGGGCGCGCACGCCGAGCCCCAGGTCTTTTTTCTTTGTCAGTTTGGACATAATCAGCTGGCTGTTGTGACAATCGAGTCTTTGTTGCGTTTGAGGAATTCCTTTGCCAGGTTCAGGAAGTTGACGGTGCCGCGGCTGCCGGCATCATACATCACCACGGGGAGGTGCATGTTGGGTGCTTCGCTGATTTTGGAGTTGCGGTGCACAATGGTGTCGTACACCTTGTTTTTATAAAAGCTGCGCACCTCGCTGACCACGACATTGGCGAGTCTAAGGCGGCCGTCGTACATGGAGAGCACGATGCCTTCGATTTCGAGGGCAGGGTTGAAGTTCTGCTTGACCGCGTTGATGGTGTTCTGCAGCTTGCCCAGTCCTTCCAGTGAAAAATACTCGCACTGCACCGGCACGAGCACGGAGTCGGCGGCTGCCAGTGCATTCAGGGTGATAATGCCCAGGGAGGGAAGGCAATCTATGAAGATGTAGTCGTATTCAGCTTTTACCTGCTCGAGCACCTTCCTGAGCACGTATTCCCGCTGGGGCCTTGTGACCAGTTCCAGTTCTGCGCCCACCAGGTCTATGCTGGAGGGAAGTACTGAGAGGTTGGGGGTTTCTGTTTCACGGATTGCAAGGTGCGGGTCTTCATCGTTGACCATGCAGTCGTAAAGGCTAAGTTCCACATCAGAGCCGAGCACACCCACGCCGGAGGAAGAGTTGGCCTGGGGGTCAGCGTCCACCAGCAGTACCTTTTTCTCCAGCACAGCCAGGCAAGCCGCCAGGTTGATGGCGGTGGTGGTCTTTCCCACGCCGCCTTTTTGGTTTGCAATCGCAATAATTTTACCCATTTCAGTAGTGACTTAAGTGTTGATGTCAATGGTTTGTCCAACGGAAGGCAAAATTAGCCTTTTCCCGCGGGCTTCAAAAACCTTTTTAGCGGCATTGTGATCTATTTCTATGTAGGGGAAGGTGTCGAAATGGCAGCCGATGATGGTGTCGCATTCGATGAACTCCGCTGCCAGCAGGGCCTCTTGATAGCCCATGGTGAAGTTGTCGCCGATGGGCATGATGGCGAAGTCGAGCTTTGGGCATGTCAAGGGAATCAGTTTCATGTCCATGGTCAGGTCCGTGTCACCTGCAAAATAGAAGCAGTTGTGGTCGTCCCAGACCACGAAGCCGCCCGGGTTGCCGCCGTATTGCCCGTCCGGCAACATGCTGGAGTGGGTGGCGTAAACGTACTTCACGGTCCCGAAGTCGAACTTCCATTTGCCGCCGTGGTTCATGGGGTGGCCCTTGAGACCCTGGCCCTCGAGCCAGGATACGATTTCAAAGGCGGAGATCACCTTGGCCTGTTGGTGTTTCCCAATGCGCACTGCATCGGCGATGTGGTCGCCGTGTCCGTGGGAGACCAGCAGGTAATCGGCGCGGATGCTGTCGATGTCCACGCTGGCAGCTTTGGGGTTTCCGCTGATGAAGGGGTCGAATACCAGGTGGCTTCCGTTCATCTCAACCTGGAAGCAGGAATGTCCGAAGTACGTGATTTTCATGGCGATGGATTTTTGCAGACAACTCAACAATACAAAAGTAAGAAAGAGTTGCCTTATGTTTTACTGCCCGGCCGAGCCGCACTTGCCGGCACGCTGCAATTGACTTACATTTGCTGGAAAACTATCCAATCCTGCAATGTCATGAGGCCATTTCTCTTCCTGTTAGTCGTTTGTTTTTACCTGTGTTGCTTCCCGTCTGCCTTTTCACAGCTGGTGCTGAACGAAGGCTCGAACAAGAACTACCTGGCCATTGCCGATGAGGACGGAGATCATCCCGATTGGGTTGAGCTCTACAACGCGGGTACCGATACGGTTTTTCTGCTGGGCTATTCTCTGAGCGATGAACAGGACGAGCCCGGCAAGTGGACTTTTCCCGACGTCTTCCTGCCGCCGGGGGAATTTCTGCTGGTTTTTTGCAGCGGCAAAGACCGCCAGCCGCTGGACGGGTTCGTGCCAGTCGCCTACGAAACCAACTACGCGCCCCAGCCGGGCTGGAATACCCACGATTTCTCCCAGCCGCTGGTCTGGGAGGGTACCTCTGACCTGCTCATCAATGTCTGCTCTTACCGCTCAGCCGGTTATACCGTCAACTCTGTTTTCAGGCAGACGGCAACCCCCTACCTGTCTTCCGTTTTTACTTTCCAGGATGGGAGCGATGCCATTTGCCAGGCCAAATATGGTTTTACTTCCAACCTTCGCCCCAACCTGCGACTAAATGGCATGCAGATTGGCGACGGCAGTGTCCAGAACTCGCCTTTTGACTATCCGGCGCCTTACGGGAACTGGTATTTCGCTGCCCGGCACCAGTTCCTGATTCCCGCCAGCGAACTGCAGGCGGCAGGATTGAGCCCGGGGCCGTTGCTCAGCCTGGCCTTTGACGTGGTAGAAACCGACCCCAACACCACCTATGACTACCTTGATTTTTCAATAAAAATGGTCAATGGGACAGCGCTGAGCACTTCCTTCCTGCCCCTCGACACAGTCGGTCGCCTGCACACCAACTTCAAGATCTCATCGGCGGGCGAGACCATTTACCTCTTTTCGCCCGGACAGCAATTGCTGAGCTCCCTGACGGTCCAGGCCCCCCAGCCCGACAATAGCAACGGCCTTCTTCCCAACGGGTCGGGAAATTCAGTTTCCTTTGTCAAGGCAAGCCCGGAGGCCAGCAATGCCGGCTCCGCGATTTTTTCCAGCATCCTGTTGCCACCGCTGATCAACACCCCGTCCGGTTTTTACGACCAGCCCATGACCGTCAGCCTGGCCAATCCCAACGGACCCGGAACGGTCATCCGCTACACCCTTAACGGGGAAGACCCGAAGCCAGGCTCCCCGCTGTACACCGGAGCGCCCATCCAGGTGTATTACTCCAGCGCGCTGAAGGCCAAGGTGTTTGGCGCCAATGCGCTGCCCAGCGAGGCGGCCGTCGCCTCCTACCTCATCGGCGTGGAGCACAGCACGCCGGTCTTGTCGGTCGTCACATCGCTGCAGAATTTATACGGGCCCACCGGCATCTTCGACAACTGGTCGCTGGACTGGGAGCGAGCGGCCCATGTGGAGTACTTTGACGCTACCCAGCAGCTCATCTTTTCCCAGCGTTCCGGCATGCAGATCGACGGCGGTGCCGGTGGAAGTCGCTCGCATCCTCAGCACTCCTTTCGACTGGAGCTGGACGACCCTGTGCTGGGTGCTTCGCCCGTTCAGTACCCGCTGATTCCCAATCGCCCCCAGCGCAGCGAGTACAACAGGATTTACCTCCGCAACGGCAGCAACTACTACTTGCAGTTGCCCCACAAGGACGCGGCTCACGTGCAGGGGATGGGCGCCGAGACCTTCAATTACTACTCTGCCTGGCGCCCGGTTTCTGTCTATATCAACGGCAGTTATTTCGGGCTGTACGAGTTGCGGGAGAAAATAGACGCAGCGTTTTTTGAGACTTACGACCAGGCGGATCCCGGCACAATGGACCTGCTGTCGCTGAGTTTCTGGTACGGCAGCGTGTTGCGGGCCGTGGAGGGAAAGGTCTCCAATTTCTACGACAGCTACGCCCAGTTCCAGAGCCTGGATGCGGCCGACACGGCCTTCTGGACCCAGGCCGACGCTCATTTTGACATGGCCTGGTACGCGGATTACATCATTGCGGAGACCTATGCCGGGAATGTGGACTGGCCCCACAACAACATCCGGCTTTATCGTTCCGATGCCACTGGCTTCCGGTGGCGCTTCTGCCTGATTGACCTGGAGGGTGGATTCAATCCCCTGGGCTTCTCCAGCGCCCAGGACGACCACATAGCCTATGTGCTGGGGGCGGATCCCAACAACCCCTTCATCAACATATTTTTGAAAAGCGTACAAAACCAGCGCTTCCGGCGTTACTTCATCAATCGCTATGCGGACCTGATGAACACCTCCTACCAATTCGAGCGACTGTCAGCCATCGAAAACGACATGTTTGAACAGACTGTGGTGGAAATGCCCAGGCAATTCATGCGCTGGGGCGACCCCAACAACGTCGGCGGGCAGATGGACAACTTCGTCAACAACCACGAGATCTTTCAATCGCAGATCAACATCCGCACCCCCCTTGTCAGAAATTACATCCAGCAAAATTTCGGATTGAATAAAAAAGTGCAGGTGTTGTTGGATGTCTATCCGCCGGAGGCCGGCAAGATCCAGATCAGCACGATCATCCCGGAATCGCTGCCATGGACGGGGATATATTTTCATGGCAACCCGGTTCGGCTGACGGCCATTCCCAATCCCGGCTATGAGTTTTCGCATTGGGAGCCCAATGCCGTTTTGAACCAAGCCAACACCCAGGCTTCCTTTGAAGTTGACATCCACAGTTCCACGCAGTTCGTCGCTGTGTTTGAAGCCGACCCGCTCAGTGCCGGGGAGCGGATCGAGGGGCAGTTGCACATTTATCCCAACCCCTCCTCCGGGTATTTCACTATCGGTCTTCCGGCGAGCTGGCCCCTGCACGAGCCGCTGGATATCCAGGTAACAGACCTTCCGGGCCGGACGGTCTGCCATCTTCGGGAGCAGCCTGGGAGCCGGGCCGTGCAGCTGGATCTGCAGCACTGTGCACCGGGTACTTATCTGGTCCTCGTTCGCTGCGGGCAGCGGCAAGCCAGGGAATTGCTGGTGGTGGAATGACGGGTGGTAGCTCCTGCTGGTATGGCGCCATCCCAGGAACAGGGGTGTGCAGAAGGGGCTTTGCCAAATATATTTCCTGTAAAACACACTGTACAGGCTTTATTCTCGTTTTAATAATACTGCCCAATATCAATTAACCATTTGCGAGGGGTTAAAACCAATTTGCCACCTACCCTGTCCTCTGCTCCTTGCTGCTCGCTATCACAACCAACTTTAATTTCAACATGAGAGAAGAAATCATCCAACACCTTGACAACCCGGCGCAACTGGAAAAGCTGTATCGCAGCAACAAGCTGGCCTTCAAAAAGGAATTCAACCTCCTTTTTCCCTCCATGGAGGAAAGCACGACGGCCCGCATCTGGCACGAGCGCCTGAATTTTGAAAGCGAGAGCATCGGCTGGGGCACCAGCAAGGAGCTGCTGTTCGTCATAATCGCGGCGCTGCTGGCATGGCTGACGGCAGAAATCCCCAGGCTGACCGGCATCGAACCGGACCGCTTTTACCCGCGGAACCTTTCACTGATAGTGCTTCCAGGGCTTGCCGCCTATTTCACCTGGAAAAACAAGCCCCCGCTCAGGAAGGTCATCATCATTGCAGCCGTTTTCTGCCTTTCTGCCCTGTACATCAACCTCTTGCCCGGCAATGATGAGAGCGACACCTTCGTGCTGGCCTGCATCCACCTGCCCCTGGTGTTGTGGATAATGACGGGAGTAGCCTTTACAGGCAGGCAATCGAAGAACTACCAGCAGCGAATCAGCTACCTGCGTTACAACGGCGACCTGCTGGTCATGACTACCGTCATATTGCTGGCGGGTGGGTTGTTCACCGGCATCACTGCGGCGCTGTTTGAAGTGATAGGCATCAGTTTGGAAGATTTCTACCTGGAGCATTTTATCAAATTCGGGCTCTCTGCGGCCCCCATTGCAGGCACTTATCTGACGCAGGTCAACCCGCAGCTGGTGAACAAGGTATCTCCCGTGATAGCGAAAATCTTCACGCCGATGGTGCTCGCGATGCTGGTCATCTACCTTGCCGCTGTCATCCTCACGGGTCAGGACCCCTTCAACGACCGGGAATTCCTGCTGATCTTCAACGTCATGCTCATCGGGGTGATGGCCATCATCCTGTTTTCCATTGCAGAGACCACGAGGAATTCGGAGAGCAGGGTAGGGGTAGGCCTGTTGCTGGCACTCTCTTTCGTGGCAGTTTGTTTGAATGCAGTAGCGCTTTCGGCCATACTGTTCAGGATTTCCGAGTGGGGCATCACGCCCAACCGCCTGGCGGTGCTGGGCGCCAATTTGTTGATGCTGACCCACCTGGCCATCGTCGCCTTCGGACTTTACAAACTGTTCAGGAATCCCAACGAGGTAGGGAATGTGGAAAAGAATTTCGCGTTGTTCCTGCCCGTTTACGCATTGTGGACTGTCCTGGTGGCGTTTGTGTTTCCTGTGCTCTTCGGTTTCAGGTAGTATGGTCCCGAAAGAGCCTGCCCTAAAATTTTTAGGGCGCGGGGCTTTGCCCCGCGCCCTTTTCAAAAGTGTCTTTTAAGAGAGCCGCTAAAAAACTCAGGACCTCACGGCCTTTTCCATGGCTTGTCCCTTTTTGCCTGCCGGCTTTCTCCACTTGCTGAAGAATCGGCGCTTATTCCCTTCCTGGGCAGATTCTTTTGAAGCGGTTGGAGCAGCTTTGGGCGGCTGTGGCTTTGCCATTTTGGATGGCTGTTGCTTTTCCGTTGTCCGAAGAGCAGGCGCCGTCAGGTCTGCGGTAAAGGGACCCGCCTGAGAGACAGGCACCGTCTGGCGGATGAGGTTTTGGATGTCCTTCAGGTAGGGCAGCTCCTCTGCCTCGCAAAAGGAGATGGCCTTGCCGCTGGCACCTGCCCGGCCCGTGCGGCCGATGCGGTGGACGTAGGTCTCCGGCACATTGGGAAGTTCGAAATTGACCACGTGTGACAGTTCCTCGATATCGAGGCCGCGGGCTGCGATGTCGGTGGCGACCAGTACCCGGTTGATGCCGTTTTTGAAGTTGTTAAGGGCGTTCTGCCGGGCAGTCTGCGATTTGTTGCCATGAATGGCTTCGGAGCGGATACCCGCCTTGACCAGATCACTGGCCAGTCGGTTGGCCCCGTGCTTCGTGCGGGTAAACACCAGTGCCGAGCGGATGGATTGATCTTGCAGGAGGTGTACCAGCAGCTGTTTCTTGTCCTTTTTATCCACGAAATAGACCGTCTGGCTCACCTTTTCAGCCGTGGAAGAGACCGGCGTCACTTCGACAGTGACGGGCTGGTTCAGGATGGAATTGGCCAGTTGGGCGATTTCCGGCGGCATGGTGGCCGAGAAAAAGAGGGTTTGTCTTTTTTGCGGAAGGCGAGCAATGACCTTTTTCACATCGTGGATGAAGCCCATGTCGAGCATGCGGTCAGCCTCGTCGAGGACAAATATCTCCAGGTCGCGCAAGTGGACGAAGCCCTGCTGGATCAAGTCCAGGAGCCTGCCCGGAGTGGCCACCAGGGTGTCCACACCCCGTTGGAGGGCGTCCGTCTGGGGTTTTTGTCCGACGCCGCCAAAGATGACCGTGTGGCGCAGTGGCAGGTGACGGCCGTAGGCGGAGAAGCTCTCCCCAATTTGGATGG
>JBEAYO010000096.1:0-9603 GCA_041159285.1 Bacteroidota bacterium
TCCATGAAGCCATCCGGAAAAAGCGGACGGATGGCGCGATCCACCAACCTGGAAATCAATACCTCGTAGTCTGATAATTTGCTTTCGCGGCGGAAGAAGTTGCCAGGGATGCGGCCTGCGGCGGCGAATTTCTCCTGGTAGTCCACTGAAAGGGGGAAGAAGCTTTGTCCTTCCTTGACAGTTTTGGCAGCAACCACGGTGGCGAAAAGCATAGTGTTGCCCATTCGAACGACGACAGAGCCGTCAGCCTGGGTGGCCAACTTACCCGTCTCGATAGTGACCTCGCGCCCATCGGGCAGGTTGAAGGAGGTCGTGATTGGAATTTGTTTACCCATTTTAAAAGAACTTGTTGAGACCCAGCTGTTTGGTGGGTCTTGATTTATAAATGTTATGACTCGTGTTATTCCTGTTTTAGCACTGCCTGCTGCAAAAATCCCTCGAAACGAATGATATTCACTGGCAGATTAGCGGGTCCGGGCATCGCGGCTGTCTTTTGCCGGGTAATCCTTAGACCTTGAGGGTGGCTTAGATGTAAAGCCGGAGGCTTGGTGGCAAATATACCACAGAACAACGCAGCTGCCGCGTCTGTAGCCCCTGTCCGTTTTTTGGTGTTTGATCCGTATTGAAATTAGCTGTTAAACTCGTTCCGTGAACTCAAAATCAAAGCCTTCAAATTTCAGAATTTTCATTATACCCGGCAGCCTGGCAAAATCATCGCTTCAAAAAAAGTTTCCTGCTGTAGTCGGGTCATGCTCGAGCGTCACAGGAGAGAAATTTAGGGCGCGGGGCTTCGCCCCGCGCTCCTTTCATAAGTGGGTATCCCTGCCAGAAGGTCAGAGAGGCCGCATCTCTTTTCTAGCCGCGAATTTCCAGTTTCTCGATCAATGCGCGGTATTTTTGAATGTCTTTCCGCTTCAGGTATTCCAGCAGGCGCTTGCGCTTGCCAACCATCATGAGCAAGCTGCGACGAGTGGCGTGATCCTTTTTAAAGGAGTTGAGGTGGGCGGACAAACTCTTGATTCGGTAGGTGAAAAGCGCGATTTGGCCTTCTACAGAGCCGGTGTTCTTTTCGTCTTTGCCAAATTCCTTGAAGATTTCTTTCTTTTTCTCGATGGTAAGATAAACAGCCATTTTAAAATAAGTTGCGCGAAAAACCTGCAAAGGTTGCTGTGTGGCCCCTACAGCCTTGACTTTCAAGTGTTTGAGCTGGAGGGAGCCGGCCTTTTGCCTGTTTTAAGCCGTTAGTGATTACGAAAATCAGTTACAGCGACGCAAAAATATTACTTTTTTTGTTACCGCGCGGCCTTTGCGCAAAATTTTGTCTGCGATGCGCTCATTTGGCAGGATGTTTTCAGAAGGCTGTAAAGTGCCAGACATGCCCGGGAAATCCCCTTTTCGCGAAACTCACAACGCCTGCCCCGATTTTCCGGGTTTCCCGATTTACGGAAAACCGATTCTTATTCCGGCGCCAAACTGCTTGAACAACAGGTCCTGAGCACCCTTCCCCTGGGCAGAAGCCTCGTGGGTTTCCCATCCGTGAAAATACGACAACGTGGGAGAAATCGTGAGGTGTTCTGACAAACCAAGCTCGAGTCCGATGCCGCCTCCAAGCAGCCAGGTATGACCAGGGGAAACTTGAGTTGTGTTTTCAAGTTTGTAATGATTTCTCTGAAGCCAGAATCCCGGAGAAAACTGAAGGAAAAATCCCTTTGTGAAGGCATCCCCGTTTTTTGAAAAAGTGGGACAGTTGCATTTGCCGGAGAGGTCGAAGGGATAGATAACAGCAGTCAGATTGAACGAAAGATTGCTGTGACTCGATTTTACAGAGGCCTCATAATCTCTCTGATAATGCCCAAAGCCTAGTTCCGGCCCGGCCTTCAGGTTGATTTGCTGCAGTGGAAAGAGATAACTGACGTTTAACTGAGCACCCAGACCCGGCATATCGTTTTCAGATTCGAAGTTGGGGAATGCCAATGCCAGGCCGTCTGAGTCGAATGAGCGCAAAGACAAGGTGTATTCTATTTGCCCCTTGGCACAGAAGAAGGCCAGCAAGAAAAGCTTTATGAATGCAATTCGCAACATAGTGATACAAGTGTTTGGTTCACAGGCGATGCATTTTCAAGGGAAGTAATGCGAGGAAAGGATGGCACCCGGAGTCCGGCAGTCCGTATTTCTCAGATGAATGCAGGATTCAAGGCGCCATCCCAGTGGCAGTGATTGCAGCGCCGATTGGCGCTGTGGTCACTTGCCCACCTGTATCTTGCTCACCAGCTTCAGGTCGGCAGGGTTGTCAAAATCGTACTGGTAAAAGCCATCCTGACCGATTACCACCAACAGGTTTTTATCGCCCGGCAGCGAAATTACGTCAAAGCTGTGAATATCTTTTTCATGGTCCAGCAAATGATTGCTCACCTCCAGGGGATCGGAGATATCAAATGACTTCAGCCCGAATTCGCCCTCACACAGGAACAAGTTGTCGCCCTTGATGGAGAGGCCGTGGGGGTTGTCCATCGGAAAAGTGCGCAAAAGAACGGGGTTGGTGATATTGGTGATATCAATCAAATCAAGCTGGTTGATGAACCCTTCGCAGATGTTCCCGCTGCGCAGCGTCACCCAGGCATGGTTGTCCTTCACGAACACCGGGTCGCAGGCCCTGGCATGGGCAAAGGCCGCCAGCTGGAAAGGCTGCAGTGGATTGCTGTTGTCGTAGATGAACATCCCTGAGTTGGAGCCGATGAAGAGCTTGTCCTCGTAGGGGAAGATGGTCTCTATGCCCCAGCCGATATTGACGACATTGGCCTGGACAGGCGCAGTGGGCTGCCCGAGGTCGAAGACGCGCATGCTGAACTGGTCCACTACATAGAGGTAGTCGCTGACGATGGTGAAGCGTGCCATGGAACCTCCTACACCAGTACCGCTGGACGAGGAGGAGGAGGGGTTGGATGTGCTGGAATTGATTGCATTGAACGCATCCTCCCTGCTGAAATCGCTTGAGAATTTTACCAAGCTGCCGTCCTGCGTGTGAAATAGGCTGCCGTATTGCTCGCAGTCCATTACTTCAGTTTTCTTTGTCTCCTGGTAATAAACCACAACGCTGTTGTTCAACAAGTCGTCCCAAAGCGGGGGAAAAACATTCTCCGTACGGCCCACCAGCTGGTAGTTCTCCAGGTCCACGGTCCAAAGGTCAATGTAGCTGTTGGCGTAGAGCAGGCCGTTCTTGATGGCGATGTCCTCATTGCCGGGAATGCTGATGAACTGCACATTCACAGGGTTGGATGGATTGCTGTTGTCAATCACGTGCACGCCTTCCCGGCTTTCATTGATGAAGATCTTGTTGTCGTAGTAGTAGATTTTGCCGGGATTTACCAATTCGCGCGGTGCCTCCACCGTCACCTGGCCAGCGCGGATTTCTTCGATGGTTTTGTAAACTGGCTCTACGTAGGTGTACGTCACGGTCCGCTCACATTGGTCTTTCAGGCAACCCTGCAGCGACAAGGTAAGAAGCGCCAGCATGGCAAGTCCAAAAAATGGTTTCATTCTCATTGTTGTTTTATTTTGTGTACGGAATAATAACTTTGCAATTTAATAGACAGCCGGCCGTTCTTCCAGGGTTGGGAAAGCTTTCATAATTTCCCTGAAAAATTGCTGTGTGAACAAAAACGTCAATTTTAAGTTTTTAGTTATTCTTTATCACTCAACAATATGAATCAAATTAAATCGGCGCTTTTCCTGGTCAGTTCACTCCTGTTTGCAGCCGCCTGCGGTTCCGGCGAGCAAACCACCCTGGAGAAAAATGACCTGCTCGGGCGCTGGGAGTTGGAGCGTGCCTGGCGCAACGGGAAGCAAACGGAGACGCTTACCGGGACCTTCTACGAGTTCGCAGATGCCGGAACCATGAAGACTAACCTCACGCCCATGCTGACGGAGGAGAATTTTCCCTTCTCCTTCAGCGGAGATGAAATTGTCCAACAAGGTACACCTCCAGTCATTTACAAGGTAGAATCCCTGTCTGACACCTCCATGGTTCTCTCCATGACCATCAACAACTTTCCCTTTCGCCTACAGTTGAAAAAGTCAATGTGAGACCTGCCTCAACGAATCGTGGATTCAGCGTTCCGGTAAATGCTCAACAGAACATCCTTTTCATGCTCCCAGTTCAATGTCCTGGCAGCCGCCCTGCAGTTCTTTTGCAATTGGAGGTAGCGGTCCCCACACTGCAGGAGTCCATTTATCTTTTCAACCACTGCTGCTGGCGTCAGGGCATCTAACAGCAGGAATACATCGTGTTCCTCCTGGAGCCGGCGGTATTCCGGAAAATTCATCTGAAGGGAGGGGACACCTGCCTGGATGTAATCGAAGGCTTTGTTGGCCAGGGAATAGTAATAGCTGTCCCCTTTGTTCTCAAGGAGATTGAGTCCGAGGTGTGCGCTGCCGGTCAGTGTGGCCAGCTCCGTGGGGAGGACCTGCCCCAGGAAAACCACCTTTTCGCCCAGGTTCTCCGCTGTTGCCAGGTCCCTCAGCCCTTGCGACAGATCGCCCTCGCCGGCCAGCCACAGTTGTGCTCCCTGCAATTCCTTCATGGCCAGGATGGCCGCCTCCAGTCCGCGTCCCTCGTTCAGCATGCCCTGGTAAAGGATGATGAATGGGGTTTGGCGAAGCTCCGGCAGCTTTTCAGGAGGCTTCCTGGCAAGGGGAACATTCCGAACCACTTCAAAAGGTTTGCCGTGTTGCCGGCTGAATATTTCCGCAAGGCTGGCATTGACCGTGTAGGCAACATCCACCCTCGGAATAAGTAATTTGGCCACCATTTCCCATGTCTTCCTGACCAGGGGCCGTCCCACCACTTCCGGGACTTCTGAAAAGTATTCATGGGCGTCAAAGACCAGCGGCTTCCTTTTCAAGCCTGCGGAGAGATAACCAGGGAGCAGGGTGTCCAGGTCAACGGAATTGAGCAGGTCAAAGGGCTGCGACAACAGGAATAAGAACAGGCGAAGATTGTATTCAAGGTAGAACAGCTTTCCTTTTTCAAACCAGGTGCGCAACCGCAGTCGGCGGAAGGGAGGGTTGCCGGCCAGGAGCCTCGACTGCGCATGGGTTCTTCCCACCAGCGTGACTTCATAGCCCGCCTCCGCCAGGGTACTGCAGATCCTGGTCATGCGCTGATCGAAGTTCAAATCGTTGGTGACAGTGCAGATTATTCTTTTCATCTTCGTTTTGTTCCCGCTACGGGGAGAGTTTTAACCGGAGGCGCTCCTCCTCCCTTTGAAGGTATCCCTCGTCCAGCAGGAAGGAGAGGACCTTCAGCAGCTGCTGGTGGTGGTTGGAGGGAAAAGCCTGCAGGATCTCGCGCTCGCTCAGTCCTCTTTTTCCCAGCAAGCCTGCTATTTTTGCCTTGTAGTGTTCGTAGTCCCCGTCCGAAAGGGCTTCCCTGGGCCTGCCCAGGCAAATGTCGCAGATGCCGCAGTCAGAGCCATCTTCGGCAAAGTAAGCCAGCAATTGCTGGCTTCTGCACGTCGGACTTTCCGCGTACCCGATGGCTTTTTGCATGCGGTATTCGTGGCGCTGTTTCCGGAAATTGTACTGCACCATATCAATCGTCAGGTCGTCCGCTGGCACGCGCTCCTTTGAAAATACCAACTGGGGCTTGTCTTTGGCCGGCCGGTAGCTGATCATTCCCTCCCTGTCCAGCAGTTTCATGGCGGCGGAGATTTTATCGGCATCCGTTTTCATCACCCGGGCAATCTGGTGTTCGTTGATTCGGGCAAAGTCGTTGAAGGCTCCTTCCGAGAGGCGAAGCAGGGTCTTGATAAGCACATCCAGTTTGGGATTCTTCAGCTGGAAGTCATACAACGGCTCGCGGCCCACCGTCACGGTGAAGGTGGAAGGCATGGAGACGGCTTCCGTGAGCACAATCCAGCCTTCCTGCTCCAGGATGTGCAGGCAGGAATAGGCTTTGAGCGGGTCCAGCTTGAAGTTTTTGCAGAACAAGGTGATGTCGAAGTCGAAGCTTTTGAATTCGCCACCGCCCGTTGCCAGTTGGAAGAAACTGCCCAGCGCCCTGTAAACCTGCCGGATGTCCTGCAGGGGAGGGAAGGAGGCCGCCAGGTTCCGCTCCAGTTGGAGTTTGTCAGCTTCGGAGTAAAGCAGCACGGCATAGGACTTTTTCCCATCCCTGCCTGCCCTGCCGGCCTCCTGGAAATATGCCTCCAGGCTTTCCGGCAGGTCCAGGTGGATGACCGTCCTGACATCCGGCTTGTCTATGCCCATGCCAAAGGCATTGGTGCAGGACATGACGCGGGTCTGGCCGTTGATCCAGGCATCCTGTTTCCTGGATCGCTCATCCGGGCCCAGGCCGGCGTGATAGAAATCAGCGGAGATGCGGTTTTCCCTGAGGAAGCGGGCAATCTCCTGGGTCAGCTTTCTGTTCCTGGCATAGACCACGGCGCTGCCGGGGACTTTCCGAAGGATGTCCAGCATCTTTTCCCGCTTGTTCTCTTCCGACAGCACCACGTAGGAGAGATTTTCCCGCTGGAAGCTTTTCCTGAAGACATTTTCCGCCCTGAACTCCAGCTTTTTCTGGATGTCGGCGACCACTTCACGGGTGGCGGTGGCGGTGACTGCCAGCACTGGGACGTTCTGGTGGATAATCTTACGGATGGCTGCGATTTCGAGGTAAGGGGGACGGAAGTCGTAGCCCCATTGTGAAATACAATGCGCCTCGTCCACCGCCAGCAGGTTAACATTCATCCTGGCGATGCGCGCTTTGGCCAAGTCGGAAGCCAGTCGCTCCGGGGAAAGGTACAAAAAACGGGTATTGCCGTAGACACAGTTGTCCAGGATGCGGTCGATTTCCCTGGGATTCATGCCGGAGTAGATGGCTTCTGCTGAGATTCCCCGCTTTTTCAAGTTGCTGACCTGGTCCTTCATCAGGGCGATGAGCGGGGACACCACCAGGCAGATGCCTTCCCGACAAAGGGCGGGAACCTGGAAACAGATGGATTTGCCTCCTCCGGTAGGCATGAGGGCAAGGGTATCTTTTCCATCCAGTACTGACTGGATGATTTCTTCCTGGAGCGATCGAAAGGAATCGTATCCCCAGTACTGTTTTAAAATGCTGGCAGGTGATGTATTATTCACGCAATCAGTTTAGAACCGGAGGAGTTGACTGCGAAAATAAGAAAATAGAGCGATGTTTCGGGTAGTTACCCGCAAATGAAAGATCAGGGTTTGGAGCCGGCCAGAATTTTGTAGCCTTGGGCGCGGCCGGCGTTGCTGGTGAAGATCATGTTCTGATCATCGGGATAGTTGTTGTTGAAGGAGCAGTCAACCGTTTCAAGGTAGCACTTCTCGGCTCCGTTAAGGGAGAAGATGGCGCCGCCTCTTAGATAGGCAGCGTTCTCCAGGAAAAGGCATTTGTCCAGGGAGATGTTGCAGTTCCCACTCTCGTTGGCATTGCAGATGGCGCCGCCGTAGGATCCCAGGTTGCGCTCGAAGCGGCAGTTGTTGAGCATTGGATTGCTCTTCCCCGAGATGCCGGCAGCGTTGAAAATGGCGCCGCCGTCGAGGCCGGCCTCATTTTCAACGAAACTGCAGGATTCGAAGAGTGGGCTGCTCTCCCCGGTGCGGCCGTCGATGTAAACACCACCGCCGTTGCGGCCCAGGTTGCCTTTGATGAGGCAATTTCTGACGATGGGATTGGAGGCTCCCTGTGAGCCGTCGAAGTAGATGCCGCCACCACAATTGGCGCGGTCGGTTTCTGATATTTCGCTGTTGGCATTTCCTGCTGTGATGGTGAATCCATCAATAATAGTGCTTCTGTCTGCCTGCTGAACTAAAACGACGTGATGGGAATTGTCTGCAATGCCCGGTTGGTTGATTTCACCGGAGAGGATGGTTTCATTGACAGTATGGTTGCGTTGGCTGAGATCTGTTTCAGAGCCGGCAAAGCCGCCGTAAAGGCTCACACCCTGGCGGAGGAGGAAGGAATTATCCCTGGACTGGCCCGCGGTAGCTTTGTAAAGCCCTTTTGCAACCCAGATTTCGGTGCCACTGACGGCCGACTGCAGTGCGCGAGAAAGGTCGCCTGTGGCATCATTCCAGGAGCTGCCTTTGCCGCTGGCACCCTGACGAACAAATATTTTTTGTGCATCTGCATGGGAATTAATTGCCCAAAACAGAATAAAGAGCATAGTGTGCTTCAATGCTTAGGGATTTTGTAAAATGAAAATTTGCGTTGGATTTGGATAACGAATTGCTTTAAGCGCTGTTATCCGGACGCTCATGGGAAGAAACTCTAATGCAGAATCTAAAGAATAGAACAATGCAGCCGCAATGATTGGGTTGCAGAAGGAAAAAATGGATTAAGTGGGATTAAAAATCTCTTTCAAATGCAAAGATGGGGGGCTTTTTTTGAAAAGTCAAATAATATTTTGTTTTTATTAAAAAAAATTGAATCCCCTGCAGGCAAGCGGGTAAAATCAAGCGGTATGTGTCTGTCTCTAGTACTCAGGTTTTTTTTCCAAAGCTTGAATGCGCTGCCCGCTTCACGAAATCCGGGACTGTTTGAAAAGGCCCGCCGAACGCCCTTTCCGGAAGCCGTGCGGTACCAGTGGAGCTAGCCGCAAGGACTTTTTACACAACCCCATCCGCAGGCGGCGAAAGTCTTTTGATACAGCTTCAATGAGGTAGGTGCCCTCAAGGGGGAATTTTGGGACCTGGAGGCAGGCGGCACCTACCTCCTGCCCAGGGAGATGGAGAGCGTCATGCCGGCAAAGACGTACTTGTCAGGCGACTTGTCGCTGCCTCTGGGCATGCCGCTTGGAACAGCCCTGCTGCTCCCGGGTGCAATTTCCTGCGTCCGGTAGGAAAGCGCTGCAGCCAGCGGATTGTGCTCCGTCAAGCGCTGCAGGTCGGGATAACTGCCGCTGACATCGTCCAGGTAATCCGTAAACGTATGCCTGAATCCAACCTCGAAGCCAAGGGTGGACCATTTCCCGGGCCTTATCTTGAAGCCAAAGCCAAGCGGTATCGCCAGTTGGTAGCGATTGTATCTGTCAGAATAACCCTCCATGCCCTGTCCCTCTGTTCCGAGGGGTTGCAGGTCATACCAGGTTCCGTTGTATGATGCCCTGGGGTTGAAATAAAACCCCGACAGCCCCAGCAAGAGATAGGAGGAGGCCCGGTAGGCGGTCAGACGCCTCGATGCATGGACATTGTAGATGCCGAAATTCATGAACTGCAGCTCCCATTGAAAGCCGGCTTCGTAAACAGTTGACCTGAAGCTCAGGTTTCTAAGTCTGGCAGTTTCCAGGGTAGGATAGTTGGAATCTTTGCCCGTGAGCAGTCCTTGCATGAAATGGAATCGGAGGGAAAAGGTCTTGTTCAGGTTGTAGCGGCAGAAAAGGCCTTTGGCCTCGTTGAGTTCCAGAACCTCCACATGAGAGCGATGAAGGTCCCCCATGTAATGGGAAACGCCGAAAAAGATGCCGAAATCGAGGTTTTTTTGTGCCTTCAGTGGTGACAAAGCAATCAGGCTGGCTGCCATTACAGCCGGGATCAGTGTACGCATAGTTTTAGTTTTTATAACTGTTCTGCCACCTTTGC
>JBEAYO010000097.1:0-9569 GCA_041159285.1 Bacteroidota bacterium
GACTTTTTACACAACCCCAACGGCAGGGCGCAATGGTCGAATCTAAATGCTTGAAGTTTGTTGCGGATGGCAGCCTGTCTGGCGCACACCGGCATGCGGTGGCCTGCCCGCAGGCGCCACAGCCATATTTGAACGGGTCAAGACTATTTTCTCTCGCATAAAAAAGGACAAGTTGCCCTGCCGCCTGGAAGGACAACTGCCCTTTCAGATTGAGCGCATTTTCAATTAATTCTTACGTTCAGAGTACTGCCTTCCGCTGTCGTCAGCACACTGCCGGCCTGTACATCAAGGGTATGCCCGTAGCCCACTTCCGCCTGCTTCAGCAGCACGGTGTGACCCGGGGGTATCACCACTTGGTGACAGTCCACGGGCACCAGCGCCAGACTCCAGTTCAGCGGGTGCGTCCAGCTGATGCCGTCGCCAGCTCCCGTCCAGGTGTTGGTCAGCTTGTTTTCACTGACCTCCACATAAATCGGTGGCGTCGTGCAGTTGTCGGCACCGAAAAAGGTCACCACCACCGGATAAATACCCGCTTCCAGGAAGTCGAAGATATTGATGAGCTGATAGTTCGCACCATTGTCTATCGAGTAGCCCGGCTGACCCACAAAGTTCTGTGCCGTGACGACCATTGTTCCGTTCAGCTGGTTGCAGTCCTCCGGCGTGGGCACCGCCGTGATGATCGGCCCCTGAACGGTCACCGTCGCCTGGCAGGTGGCCGTGTTGCCATAACTGTCACTCGCCGTCAGGGTCACCAGGTTTGGACCGGAATTGATGCAGTTGAACAGGTTCGGGATGACGCTCAGCGGCGTGAGTGTGCCGCAGTTGTCGCCCGAAGCGGCCGCATCAAACACCTGCGCTGGCTGGATGGTCGTGCCGCCGGTTACAGGCAGGGTAATGTCCTTGCAGACCAAGGTCGATACCAGGTTGTCCGCCACTGTCACCGTGGCGTTGCAGCTCTTCGAGTTGCCGCTGGCGTCCGTCACAGTCAGCGTCACTGTGTTGGGGCCGAGGTCGGAACAGTCGAAGCTGTTGTTCGAAAGACTCAGCCCCGCGATGCCACAGTTATCGATGCTGGAGTTGTTCACCAGGGAAGGCGAGATCATGACCTGCCCGTTGGCGCCGAGGTAAGCTGTTGCATTCTTGCACTGGGCCTTTGGCAGGAGCTGGTCCACAACCGTGATGGTGGACGAGCAGCTGCCTGTGTTGCCGTTTGCATCGGCCACCGTCAGCGTCACCGGGTTGACTCCGAGGTGGACGCAGCTGAAGACGGCCTGGCTCAGGCTGAGGCTGCCGATTCCGCAGGCATCCGTGGAGTTATTGTTCACTGCACTGGCCGTCATGGTTGCCGTGCCATCGGCACCCAGCTGGAGGGTGGCCGGCTGGCACAAGGCTATCGGCGGCGTGTTATCAGCCACTGTCACGGTGGCCGAACAAGTGTTCGTATTGCCGCCGAGGTCCGTCACAGTCAACGTCACCGTATTGGTGCCGACATGATTGCAAGTGAAGGAAGCCTGGCTCAGGCTCAGCGAGCTGATGCCGCAGGCATCCGTGGAGCCATTGTTGATAGTCTCCGCCGTGAGGCTGGCCAGGCCGCTTGCATTGAGCACTACTGCTGTATTCTGGCAGAAGGCCTGTGGCGGCGTGTTGTCCACAATGGTAATGGTGGCCGAACAAGTACTGCTGTTGCCGTTGACATCCGTCACAGTCAGAGTCACCAGGTTCGGTCCGAGGTGGGAGCAGTTGAAGCTGGTCTGACTCAGCACGATACTGGCGATGCCGGAAGCGTCCGTGGAGTTGTTATTCACCTCGGCAGCCGCAACGATTCGGGTACCCACGGTATTCAGGATGCGGGTCAGGTTCTGGCACTTGGCATCCGGCGGGCTATCATCTTCCACGGTCACCGTGGCCGTGCAGGTACTGGTGTTGCCACTCGGATCCGACACCGTCAGGGTAACGGTATTGGCGCCGACGTCCGAGGAATTGAAACTGGTTTGGCTCAGGTTCCTGTTGGCGATGCTGCAGTTGTCCGAGGAATTGTTATCCACCGCTAAGGCTGTAATAGTGGCATTTCCGCTGACATCCAGGGACACCGTCACATCCTGGCAGCTGGCCACCGGCTTGATGGTGTCCAGCACCGTCAGCGAGGAGGTGCAGGTGGCCGTGTTGCTGTTGTCATCGGTCACCGTCAGTGTCACCGTGTTGCCGGCGATATTTTCCCCGCCAACGTCATTGCAATTGAAAGTGGAATCGCTCAACACGAGGCTGGCGATGCCGCAGGCGTCCGTGGAGCCGTTGTCCACCGCCGTGGCCGTGGTGCTGCCGTTGCCCGTGGCGTCCAGGTAAACCGTCACATTCTGACAGGTGGCCGAGGGCTTGATGGTATCCTGCACGGAGACCGGGGCTGTGCAGGTGCTTGAGTTTCCGTTGTCGTCGGTCACCGTCAGCGTCACTGTGTTGCCAGCAAGAGGAGTCGGGGTGCCGATATCACTACAATTGAAGGTGGAATCGCTCAGCACGAGGCTGGCAATGCCGCAAGCATCCGCGGAGCCGTTGTCCACCGCCGTGGCTGTGGTGCTGCCGTTGCCCGTGGCATCGAGATAAACAGTC
The DNA here is from genome assembly GCA_041159285.1 of Bacteroidota bacterium. Classification (GTDB taxonomy): domain Bacteria; phylum Bacteroidota; class Bacteroidia; order Chitinophagales; family Saprospiraceae; genus UBA6168. The sequence goes on from JBEAYO010000097.1 coordinate 2,608, forward strand.
ACATTCTGACAGGTGGCCGAGGGCTTGATGGTGTCCTGCACGGTAACTGAAGCTGTGCAGGTCCTGGAGTTGCCGCTATCGTCGGTCACCGTCAGCGTCACCGTGTTGCCGGCGATACCAGCCGCGCTCAAATCATTGCAATTGAAAGTGGAATCGCTCAGCACGAGGCCGGCAATGCCGCAGACGTCCGCGGAGCCGTTGTCCACCGCCGTGGCCGTGGTACTGCCGTTGCCCGTGGCGTCCAGGTAAACCGTCACATTCTGACAGGTAGCCGAGGGCTTGATGGTGTCCAGCACGGTGACTGAGGCTGTACAGGTAGCCGTATTGCCATTGTCGTCGGTCACTGTGAGCGTCACCGTATTGCCGGTGGAAGGAGTGGAGCCTTTTTCCATCCCGGAGCCGACATGGCTGCAATTGAAGGCGATAATATCCAGTGTGAGGGTGTCTATGGCGCAGTTGTCGGTGGAGCCGTTGTCCACAGCAGCGGCAATGAGGGTATCGGTGCCGGTGGCATCGAGGTAAAGCGTCACATCCTGACAGGCCGGGGATGGCGCCGTTTTGTCGTAAACGCCGAAAGTGAAGGCGGTGTATTGGTCTGGCACCGCCGGGTCGGAGGTCACGCTGCCTCCGCCGGCCAGGGTGCCGCTAACCGTGGCACTGCCGAGGTTCACCCACTTCATTCCATCCCAGCCAGCCACGACCAGTTCGGCGGTGTCAGCGGCAATGTTTGCCAGCCCGCTGGCGGCGGCGAAGTGGAGCGTGATAGAGGTGGAGGCGGCGCCGTCCACGTCCCAGTATTCCACATCGGACACGGCGCAAAGGCCATTTCCCAGCTCGGAGGTACTGAAGGGTGCACCGGCGGGGAGGGCAGCGCTGCCCGGGTCACCGCTGAAATAAGCGGCCTTGAAGGTGCTGCCGCAGCTGCCCGACAGTCCCAGCCGTCCCAGTTTCACACCATCGCCAATGGGCAGTGTGAAGTTCCCTGCTCCCGACCAGGCGGCATAGCCGTCCACGTGCCGGGTGATGCTGTCGCCCGTCACCGAGCTGCCGTTCATGAAATGAAGGAAGTGCGACAGGTCACCGCGGCTGGTGGTGATGAGCCCGCTGTTCCAGGTCAGGATGCCGGTGAGCTGCCACTCGTTGTCGAGCAGGATGTTGCGGCTCAGCTGCACATCGTGCATGCGCAGGGGCTGGCTGCCACTGATACGGGTGGAGTCCACCGAATTGCCAAACACATTGAGGCCGCCAGCAGGCGGAGTGCCTGTGACCTTGTTGAAGGAGCCGCAGGGATCAGTATAGTCCGCCGTACAGGAGCCAGCGGACTGGTCTGAAAAGCCCCCGTTATTGACGAGGCTGGCCACCAGGCTGTATTTCACAGTGCCTGTGTTGACGAAGCTACCGCCGGCAGACACTTTCAGCAGCGTGTCCCAGACGGATTGAAGCCCTGTCACTCGCTCGCAGCCCGTCACGGTGTATTGGGCCTGCAGGCTGCCTGACAGCGTGCTCGCCAGCAGGGCAATCAAAAGGAATATTTTTCTTGTCATGTCTTATTTTTTTGGTGCTGCATGTTTTCCCGTTGCGGAAGCCTCCGCAGCAGGACTGCCGCCCGGAAGTCCGCGGGGACCTGGTCACAGGGCAGCAGCAGGGTTCCGGTTTTTCTTTGTCCCGGATGCCGGCTGGCCAAGGCAGCCGGCGTTTACCAGGAGAGGGCTGGAAGATCCTGCGACGGCTGACCTGGGCAAGACCCGCTTCCGGTGCCCTCAGCATCGTGATTTATACAGGCATACAACCGGGTTATTGCTCGATGCACCTGATGCTCCCTCCGTTCCTCTTGTCGCTGGACTGAATGATGACATTTGTGTTGTTGAAACCGAGACCCCATGACTTGATTGTGGAAGTCGGATCCGGTGTACTGCTCCAGTAGTTGCCCGAAATGCCGACGCCGTATCTGGCACCGTCCCATTGACCTCGGTTCCCGGCAGTCACAAGCATCAAATCCGGCCCAAAGAAGCGCGCGCTGGTGTAATTGTTCTGGGTGGAGGAAGACCAGGTGCCAACCATGGTAATTGTATTGTTATCTTTAACGCCAGCCCATTCATCCTTGGTCGGCAGGCGGTAGCCTTGGGGGCAGGGGTCGTTGGAAGTCTTCTGGCCTTGGGAATTCACCCAGGCGGTATCGGCAGGCAGGCTCGTTGAGGTTTGCCAATTGGGGATACTTGCCGAGTTGGCTTGGCTAACGTCCGGACCAGTCGCCCCGTAGGCGAAATTCGGGGTGTTGGTGTTCAGCCATTGAGCAGGATCAGGACCCTTGCGACCCCACTGCCAGTAACAGCCGTAGATTTGCCAGGTCGGGGTGGTGGGGCTGAGGGAGTTGTCGTAGGCGCCGAGGTTGTGACACATAAATTTCTTGTACTGCGTTGGCGTCACCTTGGCGCGGCAGATTGCGAAAACTGTGAGGGACAGGGTACAGCTCTTTCCGCCGATGCTGAGGGGGAAGCTGGCCGTGCCGGGATCGGCAGGCGTACCACTGATGACATAGTTGAGGCTGTCGGCGCCGTTGGCAAAGCTGCCCGCGGCGAGCGTGGCTGTCAGGCCCGTCACCCCAGTCGAGGCTACAGCCTGGCTGCTGTAGGTGCCGCCATTGCCCCCAGCGTAGGGTACCTTGACGCTCACCCCGCTGGCGGGGGTACCGGTCGTAAGAGAGCCGGTGACCACGGCGCCACCGCAATCGAGGGAAGCAATGAAGCCACCCATCAGGCAGGTCCAGAAAGGGTAGGTCGCTGTTCCCATATTGATTTCCAGGCAATTCAGGGTGGTGTTGAAGACTATCAGGCCCGGCTGTGGCTTGACTATAGCGCTGCGTTGCTCGCTGCTCAGTCTCGGCAGCAGCAAGCCTCTGTTGGTGGTTCGCAGTTCAAGCATGGCGGAGGAGTCGGGAATTTCTCCGCCGATGACGGTCTGTGCCGCGGCCGGCTGCATCAGGCCAGCAAATAAGGTGATGACCAGGGCCAGGCCTGATTGCAAGAGGGTGAACTTCCTCCCCGTGGTAGCAGTTGGATTCTCAGTGTGGAATTGCATATTTATAGTTGTTTGAAATTTATTACGCACTTGTTTCGACGAATCAGCCAAATAGGGAAATCAACGAGTTGCTTTCATTTTAAGACCAGCAGCATTGAGTCATCTGGCTGCTCTTTGGCGGGTACAAATTTTCAGGACCTTTGAGTTTTGCCCAAATTTTCGATGTGCCATTTTAGAAGGGATGCGTCAATTCGATGTGCCATTTTAGAAGGGCTGTATCAAAAAACACACATTTCACTATTTCTAATAATTTTATCTGAAATAAAGGAGAGGTTCACGCTGTTAAAAGCCGGCTAAAAGCCCTTTCAATAAACAGATTAAATTTTTTAACCATCTGTTTATAAACAGATTGCAACTTTTTGACACATGGTTTTTTTTTTGACACATCAAAAAATGCACATCTTGAGTTTGTGTTTTTATTTTTGAAACTGAAAAGCAGAAAACCGGAGCCTTCTTTTGAAGGCTTTCCGCTCATTGAGCAGCCGGCATCCTGCTGTCCCAGGCTTTCCTTTGAAAAAAGTCCTCCGCTCTCTTCATTCTCAAAAACCCGGCGCGCTTTTTAAACTCGCTCCATCGGGCTTCGGCATACTGGTTTCGGCCAGCTCAGTTATCAAAATCACCGGTAGCGCTGGGCTACCGGGTAAGGCGCACGGCGGGCCAAAAACCCGCCGACCGCCGGGTTTGTGTAAAAAGCCACCAGGGTGCAGTACCCCTTCTTGAAAAGGGGGCGGGGCGCAGCCCCGCGCCCTGAAAAACCTTCCCGGGAGGGTTTTTTAGGGTGCCCGGCGGGCCTGTGGCCCGCCGGGCACCCCTTCCGGAGGCCGTGCGGCACCGGCGGAACCAGCCGCAAGGACTTTTTACACAACCCCGGGAAGCAAGGCCTTTTGAGACTGCCTATACACAAGATAGCGCCACTACAGCCTCGCAATCAACCGGAGACTTTTTTTTATAGCAAAGACAAAAGACCAGCAGGAACCTGACCACCCAATGCACATAAAACAACCTACGCGATGAAACAAATACAAGCAGCAGCCCTCCTTATCCTTGTCCTGCTGGGCAGCGTGGAACTGCCCGCTCAGCCTGCATCCTTTGAACTGGTCGAAAAAGCCTGGGAGCTGATGAGCACGGACCAGGCCGCCGCAGACTCCATCACCTACCTGCTCCTGGAATCCGTCAACGACGACCCCGCAGTCAATGACTCCCTCCTAGCCAATATACTCTTCCTGGCGGGCACCCTGGAGCATTACAAGAAGCGCTACCACATCTCCTGCAGCTTCATTGAGCAGGCGCTCCGCACCGACTTCATCCGGGACAGCAAGGAACGCAGCCTCAAATGCCTCAATAACCTGGGAACCAGCCTTAACTACCTCGGGAAGATTCCCGAGGCCCTGGATGCCTTGCAGAAAGCCATGAAGCTGAGCGTGGAACTCAACGACCAGGAATCCATCGACGACCTCAGGATCAACATCGCCGAACTGGAGTGCGAGTTGGGCGAATACGACGAGGCCATCTCCCTGGCCAACCAGGCACTGGAATCATGGGAACAAAAAAAGGACACCTTCAAAATGGGCCTCTGCCAGCTGAACATCGGAAAATACCTCATCTACAAAAAAGAATATGAAAAAGCAGCGCAGCACAACCGGAAAGCCATCCGCTTTTTCGAATACCTCGGCGACAATTACAGCCTCATCGCCGCCCTTGTCAACCAATCCATGCTCGAGCAGCTGAAGAAAAAATACGCCGTCTCGGAACAGATCCTCCAGCGCATCATCAGCATCGTCGAAATTGAAAAATTCGAGTACAACCTGGCCCCCTTGTACATCCAGAAAGCCGACAATGCCATCGCTACCGGCACGGACCTTCCAAAGGCCAGGGAATACGCCCTGGAAGCCATCCGACTGGCTGAAATATCCGGAAAAAGGACTTACCTGGAGGAGGCCACCCTGGCCCTGGCGAAGTACTATGCCAAGGTCCAGGATTTCGACAACTTTGAAAGCACCATTGAGAAATACAACGAGGTCAAAAGGGAGACCGCCACGCTCAGCGCAAAGGCTGCCGCGGAGGAGTTGAAGATCGTATATGACATGGAGGGCCTGAGCAGCCACAATGTGCAACTGCAGCAAGACGTTCGCTCAAAAAACCGCCAGCTGCTGCTGTCGCTCCTGCTGTCACTGGTCTCCACCGGCGCCGGCGGCATCATCTACCTCCAGTACCGGAAGCTGAAGCGCAACATGAAGACCATGTTCCAGATGAACCTCAGCCTGGCCTATTCGAAGCGCGACGATGGCGGCAAGCCCGCCAGGCCCATTGACGAGGCCTCGCCCAACCTGTCCGACAGCGACCTGTACAAGCTGATTCTGAAGATCATCGAGCAAAAGGAGCTTTACAAAGATCCCCTGCTGAGCCTGCACGATCTGGCAACGCATCTGAAGCGCCCCAAACATGTGGTTTCCAAAGCCATCAACAATGCGGGAAGAACGAATTTCGCAGGCCTGATGAACGAGTTCAAGGTCAACGAGGCCAGGAGGCTGATCATCGAGAAAGGCAATGCCATCGCTGTGAGCGACATTGCCTCCATGGCCGGCTTCAACAGTCGCTCTTCCTTCAACCGGCACTTCAAGGAGCTGACCGGCTTTACGCCGACCGATTACATCGAGATGATGGGGCGCATGAAGGGGCCTTCTGAGGAGACGGAAGGAGAGGATTTAGGCTGATTTTCGGCTACCACTAAAATCCTCAGAAAATTGCTTTTTATACCGGCAAACTATTTTCAAATTTGCTCCTTTATATCAAAAGCAATCCGGAAAGCGTTAGAAAATCAAAAACTAAACACATTGAAGCCATCAATAAAAGTCGCCCTGATCATCACAGTTATCCTGATACTGGACCAGGCCCTGAAAATTTGGATTAAAACCAACTTATACTACGGAGAGGAAATCAAACTCCTCGGACAAGACTGGGCCCTCATCCACTTCGTGGAAAACGAGGGCATGGCCTTCGGACTCACCCTGGGCGGCGAACACGGCAAACTGGCCCTCAGCCTCTTCCGAATTGGCGCTGTCGGCTTCCTGTTCTACTACCTGCGCCTGCTCCTCAAGCACCGCGTGTCCTTCGGCCTCATCCTCGCTTTTTCCTTCATCATGGCCGGCGCAGTGGGCAACATCATCGACAGCGCATTTTACGGCCTCATTTTTTCCGAGAGTTCCTATCACTCCAGCATACCGGCCGTGATGTTCCCCGAGTCGGGCGGCTACGCCGGGTTCCTGCACGGCAAGGTGGTGGATATGTTCTATTTCCCCCTCTTCAGCGGCGTTTTCCCGGAATGGCTGCCAGTATGGGGAGGCGAGCCCTTCCTCTTCTTCCGGCCTGTCTTTAACCTGGCAGATGCCTCCATCACTACCGGCGTGCTGAGCCTGCTGCTCTTCCACCGGGATTTCTTCAGCAGCACGCATCCCATCAACCTGCCAGCAGGCACAGCAGTGGACAACGAGCCGCCGGCAGTGGTGGAAGCTGCAACGGACAACGATGCTCCTCAGGAAAACGGGAAGGTGGAAAAAGCAGACGAAGAACAACCCGGCCAGGCTTGACTCCTTCAAATCTCCTGAAAATTAAAGATGCTGCAGCCGGTGCTGCTTGCTTACCGGAAATTGTGGACTGCTGCACGCACCCTTTTCAGCGTAGGGTATTCAAAAGGGCCTAAATAGGCTGCCAATATTAATATTGCGGTGCGCTGCACCTGGGGGCCTGGGTTACGCCCATTCTACAAAGATTGCGGTGCGCTGCACCTGGGCCTGGGTTACGCCCATTCTACAAATATTGTGGTGCGCTGCACCTGGGGGCCTGCGTTGCGTCCATTCTACAAATATTGCGGTGCGCTGCACCTG
>JBEAYO010000098.1:0-9556 GCA_041159285.1 Bacteroidota bacterium
TCATTTACCAGCAGGAAACTCTGTGGCACGAGGCCATAGCTGCCCGGCACGGACCGCGAGCCGATGAACAAGTCCACCGCGCCGTCGCCGTTGAAATCCGCAGGCACCACGCAGGCACCGTTGGAGGAGGGGAACAAGGCCGGATCCCGGCTGAAACTGCCTTGTCCGTCGTTGCGGTACAGTCGGTGGCGGAGCTGTTCCGCGCCGGGCCTGTATTCCCCGCCGCCGCTCACCACGAACAGGTCCAGGTCCCCGTCTTTTTCCACATCCAGGAAACAGGCCTCCACATCCTCGAAGAGGAAATCAGCGGCAAAGGCCGGCTGCACAATGGGCTGCCACTGCCCGGCACCGGCGGACAGCCATAGCTGTCCTGCCTGCCCCTTGGCTCCGCAAAGGTAAAAGTCGTCCTGCCCGTCGCCATTCAGGTCTGCCACGGCCAGGCCGGGACCCTGTGTGCTGAGCATGTAGGGGAGCAGGGGCTCTATATTGAAATCAGTGAAGCGGTTTTCAGTGTGGAGGGGAGCCGCACTGCCCGGAAAAGACAGTGCTTCGAGCAAGGGTTTTGTTTCTTCGGATACCATGCCGGCGGAGCCGGTGGCCTCCTGCTGCCTCAGCACCAGTGTCTGGTTGGCGTTGACCTGCTGCATCGTCTGGGTCTTTCCGCCTGGCCAGACGACGGTGACCGAAGTGGCCGAGGTGGCTTTGCCCAAGCCGAACACCAGGCTGTGGTCGGAGGCGGACAGCCAGCCCCGCGTCGGGGAGAGTTCCTGCAGCTGGCTGTTGCCGGGGGTTTGCACCAATACCCTGGCGCCAATGCCGAAGCGGTTGCTGCCGCTGCCTTCCAGTTTTACTTTTAAAAAATTGTTGCCCGACAACTTGCCGGCCTCGTTGCGGTAGATGGCAGCCGCGGCGTTGAGGTTGTTGACCACGAGGTCCAGGTCGCCGTCCTGGTCGAAGTCAGCCCAGGCGGCTCCGTTGGAGTAGCCTTTGAGATTAAGGCCCCAGGCCTCGGAAACGTTTTCAAAGACGGGCACCTCGCCTGCCGTTCGGCAGGTGTTCTTAAAGGCGTAATTCTCCACGGCTCCCTGAGGCATTTTGGAGGCCAGCTCCAGGTCGGTGGCGTATTTCTGGGCCTGTTCGCCGGAGGAATACCGCAGGTAATCCAGGTCGTTGGGCCGGCGCCAGATGCCGTTGGTGACGAAGATGTCCTTCCAGCCGTCGTTGTCAAAATCCGCCAGCAGGGTGCCCCAGCTCCAGTCCGTGGCTGCCACGCCGCTGAGTTCCGCCACCTCGGCAAAGCGGGGAATGCCGCCCCCGGAAGCCGGCTGGTTGCCCTGGGACAGCTGCAGGCAGTTTCGCGGGAACTGGTAGTGGTAGCCGTAGCTGAGCTTCATCTGGTAGAGGTTGTAGTGGTCGGCGCCGGCGCTGGCCTTCAGCACCTGCTCGTCCTCCGGCTTCATGTCGAGGGTCATGATGTCGCACAAGCCGTCGTTGTTAAGGTCGGCGGCGTCAACCCCCATGCTGAAGGTGCTGGTGTGGCCAGTGGCGGTGGCGATATGCTCGGAGAATTGGGGGACGCCCATCCTGTTGCCGTTGTTGAGATAGAGGTAGTCGTGCTCGTGAAAATCATTGGTGATGTATATGTCCGGCCAGCCGTCGCTGTTGAGATCGGACACTGCCAGCCCCAGGCCGTATCCCATGGGCCCGCCGAAGATGCCGGATTGCTCGCTGACGTCGGTGAAGCGGTTGCCGTCGTTGCGGTACAGCACGTCGCGCGACAGGCTGTCGCGCACGGTCCGCTGTTCCCCCCGGGCGTAGCTTTCCGCTGAATGCACGGAGTGAGTTACCAGCAAGAGGTCGAGGTCGCCGTCCAGGTCGTAGTCAAAAAAGGCGGACTGCTGGGCAAAGCCCTTAAAATCAAGGCCGTAGTTGGCTGCCTGTTCCTCGAAGCGCACCTGGCCGCCGGTATCGGGCCCTTGGTTGATGTAGAGCTTGTTGTGGCCGTTGAGGCTTTTGTAAAAGCCCACCTCGCAGACGTAGATGTCCAGCCAGCCGTCTCCGTTGACATCGGCCATGGAGACGCCTGTCTTCCAGGAGCGGCCTGCTCGTTCCACATCCTGCAGGCCGGCGGCCTGGGTGATGTCCTCGAAGCGGAAATCCCCCTTGTTGAGGTATAATTTGTTGGAAAGCTGGTTGGAGGTAAAAAAAACATCCGGCAGACCGTCGTTGTTGACGTCGCCGGTGGCCACTCCTGCGCCATTGTAGAAATAAAGGTATTTGATGATGTTGAAACGCTCGTTTTCATCAAGTTGGTTGGCGAAGTCAATTCCTGTGCGGGATGCCGGCAGCAGTGAGAACAGCCTGTCGCCGCCGGACTGGCAGCTCAGTTGTAGGATCAGCAGGCTCAGCAGGATGTAAGGCGGAATGGACCTGGTGTTTGTCATGCGTTCGTAGTGATTGGTGGTTAAAATAGCTTAGCGCCTTTCAAGGAAATGCTCCCGGATGACGGCAGCGACTGTTTTTCCTTCGATTTTTGCCTCCAGCCAGGAGATGATGTCGAGGTAGAGGAATGACCGGCGTTCGTTGGGCTGGTCCTGTAGTTTTTCCAGCCTGGCCTTGAGTTGAATGAAGGCGCGGCGCAATTCCCGGGGGCTGGTGCGGATCTCCCGGCGCAGGAAGGTCAGGATCTCCCGCTGCACCTGGTTGAGGTCCTCCATTTTTGCCAGGAAGCGATACACCGACTTCACCAGGTATTCCAGCAGGCTGTAATTCCCGAGTTCAAAATGGGCGATGAGATACAAAATGCGGGCATAGCACTGAATGTCGCTGAAGAGCGAGCCCGCCTTGTAGTTGATGATGTCGTTGAGGTAGTCAACGGCCCTCCCGTTGTCGCCACTGCCAAAATACAGGCAGGCTATCTTGTAGTAAAAGACGAGTTTCCGGTGCGGGTCCAGGAATTCATCGTAGCGCTCCAGCTTTTCTGACAGCTCGGGTACCAGGTAAAGCCCCTCGGAGAAGCTGCCCTCCAGGTAGTGCTTGTTGATTTTGGCGGTGTACAAAAAAGTGAAGGCCTGGATTTCCAGGTTGGTGTCGAATTCATCCGCCATCTTGGCGATGAAGAGCTCCATTTGCTTCAGCACCTGCAGGTAGCGGTCATGGCGCCCCATGTAGAACAAGGCCGTGAGCAGGCTGTTCAAGCCGCGCAGGTACAACTCCGGGTCCGAGTTCTTCATCTCCTGCTTGTCCTCGAACAGGTCCACCCAGCGCTGGGTGTAGCGGAAGTGCAGCGGGAAGTTTTGAAGGATGTAATAGTACCAGACGTAGGACTGGCAGTAATAGACCTTTTCATAAAACGAGAGCTGGTCGTAATGCAGGCTGGGAAGGTTGCTTTTGAAATACTCCGTCACATAGTGCGCTTCGTTCTCATTCTTCACGTGGCCTGATTTCACGTAAAAGCCGAACATCTTGAGCGCCAGGTTGGACAGGCGTGTGATGTTGGCCACGACGTTGTGGCAGCTCTCTGACTCGGCTGCCAGCTCGTCAATCCGGTTTTCAATCGCATCTGAGATATGGCGGCTCTCGATCATTTTTTCAAAATCCACGATTTCCAGGTGCAGCAGGTCCTGGTTGGAGTCCTTGGCGATGCCCTTGATGCGGTCCAGGATCTTCAGGCTTTGCTGGAAATGGCCCTTGTTGTAGAGGATCCGGGCGAAGTCGATTTCCTCGCGGATTTCTATGTCTCCGTTCTTTGAAATATGCAACAGCCGCAGGCTGGACAGGATTTGCCGGTACAGGTGGCGTTTGATGTTCGAAAGCTGGCTGCGCTTCAGGTCGGGTACTTTTTGGAAAATGCCCTCCTCGTCGTACGCTGGTTGTTTGTCCAGCACGTCGAACAACTGCACGAACAGGGCGTCATCTCCGGCGCCCCCCGAGCGGTTGACGTACAATTTAAAAGACCGCTTTTCCGCCTTGGTCATGGACTTGATCAGTCGGAAGAGGTGGTCGGTGGTCGTACTGGCCATCGTAGCAAGTGTTTTTTTAAAACATTGATAAATAGTTGTTTATGCCTTAAAATCGCCTTTCTGACAAATGTAAAGACCGGGAGAATTGGTGCCTGTGGTCGCCAACATCGCCTTAGTTTTAAGGTCGCTTTTGGTTTTTGAAACACGAAGTTCCGCGATTTTTTGCAATTGGCAACAATTTTATTTAATCCACGGACAGCAAACACTCGCAATGGAAGCTACACAGCCCAGGACGCTTTTCGATAAAATATGGGATGCCCACGTCGTCGAACGAAAGGAGGGCTATCCGGACCTGCTCTACATTGACCGCCACTTCATCCACGAGGTGACTTCCCCTCAGGCCTTCGACGGGCTGCGGCAGCGAAGCCTCCCCGTGTTCCGGCCCCGCCAGACAGTGGCCACGGCCGACCACAACGTGCCGACCGTCAACCAGCACCTGCCGATTTCCGACCACCTCTCGGCCTTTCAGGTGGCCAAGCTCGGGGAAAATTGCCGCGACTTCGGCGTGGAACTCTATGGGCTCGGCCACCACAAGCAGGGCATCGTCCACGTCATCGGACCAGAGCTCGGCATCACGCAGCCCGGCATGACTATCGTCTGCGGCGACAGCCACACCTCCACCCACGGCGCCTTCGGCACCATCGCCTTTGGCATCGGCACCAGCCAGGTGGAACAGGTGCTCGCCACCCTGCTGCAGTACAGGCCCAAGACCATGAAGATCGAGGTCAACGGCAGCCTGGCACCAGGGGTCACGGCCAAGGACATCATCCTCTACATCATATCCAGGATTTCCGCGGCCGGCGGCACCGGCTACTTTGTGGAATACGCCGGCAGTGCCATCCGCGCCCTGAGCATGGAGGCCCGCATGACCATCTGCAACATGAGCATCGAGATGGGAGCCCGCGGCGGTCTCATCGCGCCGGATGAGACGACCTTCGCCTATGTGCGGGGTCGCGAATTCGCGCCGGAAGGAGAGGCCTGGGAGGCGGCCCTGGCTGCCTGGCGGCAACTTCCCGGCGACCCCGGCGCCAAATTCGATGCAGAACTCCACTTCGACGCGGCCGACATCGAGCCCATGATCACCTATGGCACCAACCCGGGCATGGGCATCGGCGTCACCCGGCCCATCCCCGCGGTGGCTGCCCAATCCAACGAACAGGAGATGAGCAAGGCCCTGGCCTACATGGGCCTGGAGCCGCAGCAGTCGCTGCTGGGCAAGAAGATAGACTATGTGTTCATCGGTTCCTGCACCAATTCCCGCATAGAGGACCTGCGCCAGGTGGCCGGCTTCGTCAAGGGCCGGAAAAAGGCCCCGGACGTCAATGTCTGGATCGTGCCGGGCTCCAGGCAGGTGGAAGCACAGGCCCGCGCCGAGGGGCTGGACCAGGTGTTCCTGGAGGCCGGATTCCAGCTTCGGCAGCCGGGTTGCTCGGCCTGCCTGGGCATGAACGAGGACAAGGTGCCGGCCGGCTTGTACTGCGTCTCCACTTCCAACCGCAATTTCGAGGGTCGCCAGGGCCCCGGTGCCCGCACCTTCCTGGCCAGTCCGCTGACTGCGGCAGCGGCTGCCGTCACCGGCAGGATCGTGGATGTGCGGGAGATGCTGTAATTTTAAAAAATGAGACATGGCTTTTAAAACAATCACCACTACCTGTGTCCCCCTACCGGTGGAAAACATAGACACGGACCAGATCATTCCGGCCCGTTTCCTGAAGGCGACCTCGCGCGAGGGCTTCGGCGAGAACCTCTTCCGGGACTGGCGCTACCTTCCCGGCGATGTCCCCAACCCGGATTTTGTCCTGAACAACAGGAAATACAGCGGCGAGACATTGGTGGCGGGAAAGAACTTCGGCTGCGGCTCCAGCCGGGAGCATGCGGCCTGGGCGCTGGCCGACTACGGCTTCCGCGTGGTGGTGTCCAGTTTTTTTGCCGATATTTTTTACAACAACGCACTGAACAACAACCTCTTGCCCGTGCAGGTGAGCGAGGAGGTGCTGCAGCGGCTTTTCGGGCTTATAGAAAACGACCCGGCAACTGCCCTCACCGTTGACCTGGAAAACCAGGTGCTGGAGGTTCCCGCCGCCGGCCTCCGCGTCGGCTTCGACATCAATCCCTATAAAAAGGCCTGCCTCATCAACGGCTACGATGATATTGACTACATCCTCTCCCGTCGGGAGGCTATAGCGGCATACGAGCAGCTGTCGGCGCACTAAATTTCAAATGCAGATTATGATTAACACCAGGAAAATCGTCATACTCCCGGGCGACGGAATCGGCCCTGAGGTCACCCGTTGGGGGCAACGCACCCTTCAGACCATTGCCGAGTGCTACGGCCACCACTTCCAGTTCGAGGAAGCACTCATCGGCCACGCCGCCATCCAGGCCACCGGCAACCCCCTGCCTGACGCCACGCTCAGCACCTGCCGCGATGCAGATGCCATCTTGCTCGGCGCCGTCGGCGACCCCATGTATGACAACAACCCCAAGCTCACCGTCCGCCCCGAGCAGGGCCTGCTGAAAATCCGCAAGGAACTCGGACTCTACGCCAATCTCCGACCCATTAAAATATTCGACGAACTGGCCCACGCCTCCAGCCTCAAGCCGGAAATCCTCCAGGGAGCCGACATCCTCTTCTTCCGCGAGCTCACCGGTGGTATCTACTTCGGCCCCAGCGAGCGCCGCGACAACGGCAACGTGGCTGTCAGCACCATGATCTACTCCAAGGAGGAAGTGCGCCGCATCGTCGTCAAAGCCTTCGATGCCGCCCGCACCCGCCGCCACATCCTCCACTCGGTGGACAAGGCCAACGTCCTCGAGGCCAGCCGGCTCTGGCGCGAGGTGGTCCAGGAAATCGCCCCCCAATACCCGGATGTCATCGTCCACCACATGTTCGTTGACAATGCCGCCATGCAGCTGATCAAAAACCCTCGGCAATTCGATGTCATCGTCACCGAGAATATGTTCGGCGACATCCTCACCGATGAGGCCTCCCAGATTGCCGGTTCCCTCGGCATGCTGGCCTCTGCCTCCGTCGGTGACCGCAACGGCCTCTACGAACCCGTCCACGGCTCGGCTCCCGACATCGCGGGCAAGGGCATCGCCAACCCTCTGGCTTCCATCCTCTCTGTCGCCCTCCTGCTCGACATCTCCCTCGGGCTGAAGGCCGAAGGCGACGCCGTGGTGGATGCCGTGGACCGCGTCCTCAAAAAGGGCTTCCGCACCGGCGACATCGCAGATGCCGGCACCCCGGCCGACCGCCTCCTCGGCACGGACGCCATCGGGCAGAAAGTACTCAACGAAATAGAAATGGCCGTCGGCATCGCCTGAACGTCCAGTATTGTCATTGTCCGGTCCTTTAGCCGGAACACTAAAACTTCAACACATGTCAAACAAAATTTTCTTCTTCGACACCACCCTGCGCGACGGCGAACAGGTGCCCGGCTGCCAGCTCGACACCCACGAGAAAGTGGAAATCGCACGGCAGCTCGAAGCCCTCGGCGTTGACGTCATAGAGGCCGGCTTCCCCATCAGCAGCCCCGGCGACTTCCAATCGGTGGTGGCCATCTCCAAGGCCGTGCGCTTCCCCACTATCTGTGCCCTGACCCGCGCCGTTGAAAAAGACATCGAGACGGCCGCCGAGGCCCTGCGCTTTGCCAAGCACAAGCGCATCCACACAGGCATCGGCGCTTCCGATTACCATATCAAGTATAAGTTCAACAGCACCCGCGAGGAAATCATCGAGCGCGGCGTGGCTGCCGTGAAATTCGCCAAGCGATTCGTCGAGGACATCGAGTTTTATTGCGAGGACGCCGGCCGTGCCGACAACGAGTTTCTGGCCCGCATGGTGGAGGCTGTAATTGCCGCCGGCGCCACGGTTGTCAACATCCCCGACACCACGGGCTACTGCCTGCCGGAGGAGTACGGCCGAAAGATTCGCTACCTGATGGAGAACGTCCAGAACGTGGACCGTGCCATCCTGTCCTGCCACTGCCACAACGACCTCGGGCTGGCCACGGCCAACACATTGGCCGGGGTGCTGAATGGCGCCCGCCAGGTGGAGGTCACCATCAACGGCATCGGCGAACGCGCCGGCAACACTTCCCTGGAGGAAGTCGCCATGGCCCTCAAGACGCACAAGAGCCTGAACCTGGAGAGCAACATCCAGACCCAGCGCATCTATCCGCTCAGTCTGCTGGTTTCAAAGATGATGCGCATGCCCGTGCAGCCGAACAAGGCCATCGTGGGCCGCAACGCCTTCGCCCATTCCTCGGGCATCCACCAGGACGGCGTGCTGAAGAACAGGGAAAACTACGAGATCATAGACCCTGAGGACGTGGGCGTGCCAGCTTCGTCCATCGTGCTCACCGCCCGCAGCGGCAAGGCGGCCCTGCGCCACCACCTGGAGCGCCTGGGCTACCAGCTATCGCAGGAGTTGCTGCAGGAGGCCTACCGGCAGTTCCTGGAAGTGGCTGACTCGAAAAAGGAGATTCACGATGAGGACCTGATCCGCATCATGGACGGGGAAATTCACGAGTCGCTCATCGAACTGCACCGCCTGCAGGTCACCTGCGGGAAGTCCACTTCCCCCACAGCTACTGTGGAGCTGTTGGTGAATGGCAATCTTTGCCGAGCCAGTGAAATGGGCAACGGGCCGGTGAATGCCGCCTATCGCGCTGTGGACAAGATTGTCGGCGAGCGGATTGACCTGGAGGAGTATCTCGTGCAGTCCAACATCAACCGCAGCTACGACACGGCAAAGGTGCACGTGCGCATCAACCACCACAATCGCTCCTTCGTTGGCTTTGGCGTGGACACTGACATCGTCACGGCCTCCGTGGAGGCCTACCTGAATGCCATCAACAAGATCGGGATCCTGAAGGTCAATGCCGGGAATCCGGTGAAGGTTGGCATGGCCTGAGGAGTTGAACCTGACAGGGGTGCGAGATAGTTGCCGAAGGTAAAAAGTGCCTTTAGGCGAGGTGACGCTTCCTGAGCAGGGCGTGGGGCTGCGCTCCGCGTCCTTAAATATCCTTTCCTCGGTCGTCGGGCGGGTCACAGACCTGCCCGACGACTGTCTTTTTCGTGGGAGGCGAGCCGGTTATCTTTCCCGGAACACCTGTGAGAAGCGGCTTCCGGCATCTTACGCTAAAAAAAATCCCTCGTCCTGCTTCAGAAATTCAGCCGGCCTTCCTAACTTTACGATGTAAAAAACAAGCGGCAGTAGCTCAGTTGGTAGAGCATCAGCTTCCCAAGCTGAGGGCCGTGGGTTCGAGTCCCATTTGCCGCTCGACATCAAAAAAGGACTTGTGGTATGTCGCCGCAAGTCCTTTTGTTGTTACAGGGCTACCTGTGAATAGCCCGGGCGGTTCATCGCCAACGATCAAAAAAAACTTCCAGTGTAACTCATCTTCTGCACCTCAATCCTGCAAAATCAGGAATAAAAAAATCTTGATCTTTTACCGTTTTGCTTGTGTTAAAAGTTGCGACTATGCTGCGCCCCACGCCTTGCCCCCCTCCTCGCGGCCGGTGGTCGA
>JBEAYO010000099.1:0-9503 GCA_041159285.1 Bacteroidota bacterium
CCGCCCTTTCCGGGGGGCCAGCGGCATCTGAAATACGCAAGACTCAAGGAGGTATTGCAAACTATTTTTGCCTTTTCTCCAAAATACTATCCCAGTTTGCAACTTTTTGAAAATGTTGGTGTTTATTAGTTTGTATTACTGTACCTTTGTATTGTTCTTTGAGAGATTCACTGTCCTAAGCAAGATTATAGTTAATTGCGACAAGTGGATGACCAGTAGCATTGTAAGCAAATTTTCGTTAGTTTTCAACTCCCGCAAATCGTCTTCAGTCTACCTGCTCGCTATTTCCGTTTGTGTCTTAATCTGTACCACTCTTTCTTCTGTCAGTAATTCTCATTTTTGTTCACTTTTTTAATTTTTTAGCAATGAACATCTTCGTAGCAAAGTTAAACTACGACACACAGGAAGACGACCTTCGCGCTGCATTCGAAGAATACGGCGAGGTAACCTCCTGCAATGTGATCTCTGACAAATTCACCGGTCGCTCCAAAGGCTTCGCCTTTGTAGAAATGCCGGATGACGACGCAGCACGCAACGCAATCGCTGGACTCAACGAAACTGAATTCGATGGACGCACCATAGTAGTCAAAAAGGCTGAACCCCGCGAAAGCCGTGGCAGTGGCGGCGGTGGTGGCGGACGCGACCGCGGTGGATACGGCGGTGGCGGCGGACGCGACCGCGGCGGATACGGCGGCGGCGGCGGATACGGCGGCGGCGGAAGCCGTGGCGGCAACCGCGGTGGCGGTGGCGGCTATGGCGGCGGCAACCGCAGCGGCGGTGGCAGTGGTGGTTACGGCGGTGGCTGGTAATCAAGCACTTTCGTCTGAATAAAAAGGCTGTCCTGCAACATGCTGCGGGACAGCCTTTTTTTTATTTTGCAAAGCCGGACATGCGCTAATGAAAACAACCCCGCTAAACCCTACCTTCACATTCTTGTTTCTATGATGAAATGCGGCGGCAGCGCAATACCGGACAGCATAGCCGTCCCTGCCCCGCCGCCAGCGGCTTTCACAAAAAAACTCGCAACCATGACAAACACCAGCGAGGCGCCAAGCCTGGAACAATCCGACAAAGAAGAACGGCACAGAGCCAGAAACACCATCTTTATAAAAGGCGCCCGGGCCAACAACCTGAAAAACGTGGACCTGGAAATCCCCAAAAACAAACTCGTCGTTGTCACCGGCGTCTCAGGCTCCGGAAAATCCTCCATCACCATGGATACCCTCTACGCCGAGGGACAGCGCCGCTACGTCGAAAGCCTCAGCTCCTACGCCCGACAGTTCCTCGGCCGCATGAAAAAACCCGACGTGGACTTCATCAAGGGCATCTGCCCCGCCATCGCCATCGAACAAAAGGTCAGCACCTCCAACGCCCGCTCCACCGTGGGTACCCTCACGGAAATTTACGACTACCTCCGCCTCCTCTACGCCCGCATCGGCAAAACCTTCTCCCCCCTGAGCGGCCAGGAGGTCAAACGTCACTTCGTCACAGATATCGTCAACTTCATCCAGGAACAAACCCCCGGCACCAAAATCCAGCTCTTCATCCCCATGCCGGTGAAGTACAAGGACCGCAGCCTGGAACAGGAACTCAACCTGCTGCTCCAGAAAGGCTACACCCGCCTCTCCCTGGACGGCAAGCTCCTCCAAATCCAGGAGGTCCTGGAAAACAAACCCTTCGACCTGTCCAAACCCCTCAACGAATACCGCGGCACCACCTTGCGAATCCTCATCGACCGCTTCGCCGTGCAAACCGACGACGAGGAAAACCGCAAACGCATCGCCGACTCGGTACAAACAGCCCTCTACGAATCGGAAGGAGAGGCCATCGTCTTGCTCAGCGAAGGCGACGACTGGCGCGACCTCCACTTCAACACCCGCTTCGAGGCCGACGGCATGGAATTCCTCGAACCCAGCCCCCAGCTCTTCAACTTCAACAACCCCTTCGGCGCCTGCCCCACCTGCGAGGGCTTCAGCCTGGTCACCGGCATCTCCGAGGACAAGGTCATCCCCGACCCCTCGAAGAGCGTTTACGAAGGAGCCATCGCCTGCTGGTCGGGAGAAAAATACGGGGAGTGGCTCCAGGCCTTCCTGCAACAGGCCCACCGCTTCGACTTCCCGGTACACCGCCCCTGGCAGGAACTGAGCCGGGAACAGAGAAAACTGCTCTGGAAAGGGAACCCCTACTTCCACGGTATCGACGACTTCTTCCGGGAACTGGAAGGACAGCTTTATAAAATACAAAACCGCGTCATGCTCGCCCGCTACCGCGGCCGCACCACCTGTCCCGACTGCGGCGGCAGCCGACTGCGCCCGGAGGCCAGCTACGTCAAGATCAACGGCAGGACCATCGCCGAACTGACCGAGCTGCCCGCGGACCAGCTCGCCGATTTCTTCGACCAGCTCAGCCTGAGCCCCACAGACTCCAAAATCGCCGGCCGCCTGCTCCTGGAAATCAAAAACCGCCTGAACTTCATGCTGGGAGTCGGACTGAAATACATCACCCTCAACCGCCTGTCCTCCTCCCTGAGCGGCGGAGAAACCCAGCGCATCAACCTCACCCGCACCCTGGGATCCAATCTCACCGCCTCGCTCTACATCCTCGACGAACCCAGCGTGGGCCTCCACCCGCGCGACACCGGCCGCCTCGTTCAGGTGCTCAAAAACCTCCGCGACCTCGGCAACACGGTCGTCGTGGTGGAACACGAGGAGGACGTCATCAAAAATGCCGACTACCTGGTGGACATCGGCCCCGCCGCCGGCATCCACGGCGGAGAGGTCGTCTTCGCCGGCCCCTGGGAACACATCTACTCCGAGGCCACCGAGAGCCTGACCACCAAGTACATGAGCGGCCGCATGAGCATCCCCCTGCCCGCCCGGCGCCGCAAGGCCAGCCGCTGGCTGGAACTCAAGGGCTGCCGCCAGCATAACCTCAAGGACATCGACGTGCGCATCCCCATGAATTGCATGACCGTGGTCAGCGGTGTCAGCGGCAGCGGCAAGACGACCCTTGTCAGGGACATCCTCTACCCTGCCCTCAAGAAGCACTTCCAGGAGCCCCTGCCCAAGGCACCCGGACAACACCGGGAACTGCTGGTGGACGGCAAGGCCATCACACAGGTGGAAATGGTCAGCCAAAGCCCCATCGGCCGCTCCAGCCGCTCCAACCCCGTCACCTACGTCAAGGCCTACGACAGCATCCGCAACCTCATGGCGGGACAGCAGCTCAGCCTCATCCGCGGCTACAAGCCCGGCCACTTCAGCTTCAACGTGGAGGGCGGCCGCTGCGAAACATGCCAGGGCGAAGGGGAACAGGTCATCGAAATGCAGTTCCTCGCCGATGTCCGCCTGGAATGCGAAGACTGCAAGGGCAAGCGCTTCAAACCCGAAATGCTGGATGTGCTCTACAAGGGAAAGAACATCCACGACATCCTGGAACTCAGCGTGGAGGAGGCGCTTGAGTTTTTCGAAGGGCAGCGGGACATCATCAACAAGCTCAAGCCGCTCTCAGACGTGGGACTGGGATACGTAAAACTGGGGCAAAGCAGCTCGACCCTCTCCGGCGGGGAAGCCCAGCGCGTCAAACTCGCCAGCTTCCTCATCGGCGGCAGCAGCAAGAACCCCTTGCTGTTCATCTTCGACGAACCCACCACCGGCCTGCACTTCCACGACATCCGCAAACTGCTGGACGCCATGCAGGCGCTGGTGGAAAACGGACACTCCGTGCTGATCGTGGAGCACAACCTGGAGGTCGTCAAATCCGCCGACTGGGTGATTGACCTGGGTCCCGACGGGGGCATGGACGGCGGCCACCTGCTGTTCCAGGGGCCACCCGAGGACCTTGTCCACGTGCCGGAGAGCTGGACGGGCAAGTACCTGAAGGAAAAACTGATGCCCTAAGGCGGTGTTCAATGCCAGTTGGTGCGGAAAACGCCTTCCCTGTCAACACGCTCATAGCTGTGTTCACCGAAACAATCCCGCTGGGCCTGCACCAGATTCAGGGGCAGCCGCCCCGACGTCCAGGCATCGAAATAAGCCAGGGTGGCGCTGAGCGCCATGGCCGGAATGCCGCTGCGCACAGCCGCCTGCAGTAGTTCCCGCGTGGCAGGCACTGCCCCGGCCAACTGACCGGCAATCCTTTCCGATAAAAACAAGTGTTGAAGGCCGGGTTCGGCCGCATAAGCCGAGAGGATGTCCTCCAGCAATTGCGCCCGGATGATGCAGCCGCCGCGCCAGCTGCCGGCGATGGTGGCCAGGTCGAGGTCGAATCCCTTTTCGCGGGATGCCTCGCGCAGCAGGTGCAGGCCCTGGGCGTAGGTGCCCAGGAAGGCGAAGTAGAGTGCCGCCTCTGCCTGTCCGCTAAGGCGCTCCACATCCATTCCGGACAGGTGGGGCACTGGCTTCTCATATTTGGCGGAGGCAGCCAGCCGTTGCTGCTTGAGGGCCGACAAGCCCCGCATGGCCACCGCCGCGTCAATGGTGGGGATGGGGATGCCCAGGTCGAGGGCGTGCTGGGAGGTCCACTTTCCGGTTCCCTTTTGCTGGGCCTTGTCCTGGATCTTGTCCAGGAGCAAGCCCGGTCCCTCGGTGTCGGGGAATTGTAAGATGTGGGCGGTGATCTCCATCAGGAAGGAGTGCAGGCGGCCTTCATTCCAGCTGCGGAACAGCAGGTGCAGCTCATGGTTGTCGAGGCCGGCGGCGCCTTTCAGCAGGTCGTATATCTCGGCGATGAGTTGCATCAGGCCGTATTCGATGCCGTTGTGTACCATCTTGACGTAATGGCCGGCGGCACCGTGGCCCAGCCAGGCAGCGCAAGGTCCATTTTCAGTGCGGGCAGCGATCTTCTCGAACAGGGGGCGCACCCGCTCGTAGTCCTCCCGGTTGCCGCCTGGCATGATGCTGGGGCCAAAGCGGGCGCCGCGGGCACCGCCGGAAACGCCGGTGCCCATGAAGTGCAGGCCCTGGTTGTTGAGCCAGGCCATCCTCCGCTCGGTATCGGAGAAATGGGCGTTGCCGGCATCCACCAGCAGGTCGCCGGCCTCCAGGTGGGGCAGCAAGTCGGCAATGGCCCTGTCGGTGGCATCCCCGGCGGGGACGAGCAACAGGATGGTGCGTGGCTTTTTCACCAATTTGACGAATGCGAAGGTATCGGTGCTGCCCATCGCGCGCCCGGCGGGCGCCTCCCTTTCCAGGGCGGCCACCTTGGCGGCATCGGTGTCGAGTCCTGCCACTGCGAAGCCGCCGTCACAGGCGTTCAGGAGCAAGTTGCGTCCCATGACGCCGAGCCCCACCAGCCCGAAGTCTGCTTTGAATTCGCTCATTTCGTTTATGTGTATTGTTTTCAGCCTGTGCCAGGCAGCGGGTTCCCTGGTTTGCCAGGCAATATAGACAAAAGCAATTGAAATTCATTCGATGCTGCTTTCCTTCCGGAAAGGGCGCGGTGCTGCGCCGCCGACCTCCCTTTCCAAGAGGCAAACAGCATCTGCAAGAAGTGCTAAACAGCTACATTTTTTATTGGTTTTAAATCCGCCTATCTATAAAAGGGACTCTCGGGGTTGTGTAAAAGGACATGCGGCTTGTTGCCCAGCTGTCGGAAGGGGCGGTCTGCTGCGCCCCGCGCCATTTTCAAAAACGGGGTACTGCACTCCACCGGCTTTTTACACGACCCCATACTTGGCAAAAAAACCTTTGAATCAAGTTAATCTTGTCACCTGACCGCCTCAAAATACAACGCCACCTCCTGCTCCCCGAGCCCGAAGGCCAGCATGCCTTCCCTAACCTCCCGGGCGGCGTCAGATTCACTTTTAGACTTTCGGGCCCGGCCGGCAGCCTCATATAGCCGCCTTGCTTTCGCAGCCTCATATTGCCGGGCAAAGGCCTGCACAAAAGTCTGCGGCAAGCCGCTGACATAGGCGGTGAATTCCGCTTCGGCGCCTTTCTCTATTAGTTTTTGCAGAACATTCACCTTTTCCTCGAAGCGGGAAGCCAGCCTGTCTATTTCCAGGCCCTGTTCCAGGCCCTGTTCCAGACCTTTTTCAATGCCTTTTTCAATGCCTTTTTCAATGCCCTGTTCCAGGCCCTTTTCCAGGCCTTGCAGGTACATGGCTTCTCCCGGAGTGCCTTCCAATGGCATCACGTTTGAGAAACTCTCCTCCAGCTGTTGTATGATTGCTTTGGTATTCTTGCTGTATGCCATATAGATGTAATTGCTGAGTATTCGAAAAAACAGGATTTTTTCTTCGCGGGACAATTCTCTTTCTGTAAAAATAAACACTTTTTTATAAAAATCCTCGCGGAATTCACCCTGCTTGTGCTGGTATTTCATCAAAGCAAAGGCATTTCGCAGCAGATAGCCCCGCCGCAGCCTGACCATGAGGTTGTCTGCCACCTGGTTGAGATCAATGAGTTCGTAATGAAATCCTGGGATGAACTTTCTGAGGGCCGCCCGAGGCAAGGCAAAATACTCGAACAGCTGGCGCCGCTGCCATGCCTGTTTCCCGTGGTAAATCACAACGGGGATGACAACGTCCAGCAGCCCACCCTTTTCTTGATGGCGGGTGTAAATGGCCAGCAGGTAGCGCAACAACTGGAGGTAGATATTCTGCGGCACATAACTCTTGTGCTCCAATAGGAAGGCTATCTTGATAGTATTCCCGGAATCCCTCCACCGGCAGGAATAAACCATGTCGAGGAAATGGCTTTTGAGTTCCTCGTCCACGTAGGAATCAGGATCGCGCTGCAATGTGCTGTAGTCCAGCCCGAGGCGGATGAAGGCCGGCATCCAGGTCTGCAGAAAAACCTCCACCTCAGAGGGAATGGAAAAGGTGGCCTTGAACAACTCGTCGTGCGGGGTAAGCGGCATGGTTTCCGGGGTTTTGACTTGATGTAAAAATAAGGAATTTTGGCATCGCATCAAATACCGGCCAAAACGATTTGAACCCTGACAGGTGTGGTACCGGGCGGGATTCAAAAATGGATTTTCACACCCTGCCTCCTACCCCGGCGCCGATGAATCCCCGTTCAGAACTTCCCCACCAGACTCACATTCCACACGAGCTGCTTACTTTTTATCTCCGAGCGCAACTTCCGGTTCAGCACCGAGGACACTGACAGCGGGAAACCGCGCCTCCCCACCGTGAACGTGGAGGTGACATAAAGTCCCTCCTGTCCGTCTATCCACAAATAATAAACCTGCGGACTCACGTTCAGGTAATACTTTCCGCCCAGGCCGATGTCCGACAGGCTACCGTTGAGGCCGATGAAGCGCAGGCGCTTCAAATCGCTGTTGTAGCCGCGGGAATGCAGGTAATACATCCCCACGCTCGCCTTCTTCGACAGGGTGTAGGTCGGCGTCAGTTCCCCCACGAAATAGCGGGAGGCCGTGATGTATTCCCGTGGCACGCCGGCACCATTGGCCAGCAGCTTGCTGCTGAAGACAAAACCCGGGTGAAAACCGGCGCCCAGGTTGAAGCGCGGCGTCTGCACCAGCTTGTAGCGCAGCCAGAACACGAAGAACCAGGGCTTGGCATCTTCCAGGGAAAAGGACAGGAGCGGGTCGAAGCTGAAGCGCTTTTTCGCCACCGAGAGGCTGACAAGGGTGGCGGGCTTCCCCAGCGTGAAGGTCGGCACCAGCGACACCCCATTGTTGGTCACGGCCACGGAACCCGACACGCTGGCACTCGCCTGCGTGCTGTCCTGGCTTTGCGCCCGGAGGGCCGCCCCCGCCAAATGCAGCAGGGCGGCCAGTAACATGACTTTTTTTGTGTTCATATCGTCAGGTGATTTATCAGACTTGTTGCAACGGCGAATGTAAGGCTTGGTTCAAATCCTGGTGGCATGGGGGCGCCCTAATCTGTAATAATGGTAGGGAAAACAGGAATGGGTGTAAATGGGGAGGAGAGGGCTAATAATTGTATAATAAGCAGGACCTTCAGGAGCTACATATTTTTCCCGGCAGCTATTTTCTTTTATGATAAAATACTATATTTTTGTAGGCAGGACGGAATATCTTCTTCCCTATCTGCCAGTGGATGTCGCGCCGCACATGCTCATCCGGCCCGGCCCCGGGAATATGCCCCAAAGACCATACAACCTGCCGTTCCGGAATGATATAGCATACTGTATTTTATGAATCACCCCAAAGCACAAGGGTAAAATAAGCACCACTTGTCTATTTTACGAGCACGGACTTGTGTCAAAGTTAATGCACTGTCCACTTTGAAAATGACGCGGAGCTGCACCCCGCGCTCTAAAAAAACCCTTCCCCTCGCAAGGGGAAGGGGTTTTTAGAGCTGTTGCGGCGAGCTTAGGCGCGCCGCCAACAGCACCAGACGGTATTAGCGGATGTGGTGGCTGGAGGAGCCAAAGCCCATTAATATTAAGAGAATTCCTTGACTTTTTCTTTATGCTTTCAAGGGATTCAAAACAATTGCGCCACGCCATGCGAGGTCCCTGAGGTGTTACAAAACTCACTTTAAAATAATAATGAGACGATTTTACTACGAAGATGCGGTTGAGGTTTTCTGCAGAAAAACTCCTGAGGAAATAATAGGATTATTAATTACAAATAATGAATTCTCAATTGAGCGAAATCAAACTGAGGCTTGGCAACAACAAATTTCCATTCTTCAGAGAGAGCTCATAAACATGGAAGGCCATATTTTTTTTGAATATGCAATTCCAAGAATGGGAAAACGAATTGACGTATTGCTGATAGCTAAACATGTCATTTTTGTATTTGAATTTAAAGTGGGTGAAAATGAATACCTGTCAGCTGCTATAGATCAGACTTGGGACTATGCGTTGGACTTAAAGCATTTTCATGAAACTTCACATCATGAAACAATCATCCCTGTTTTAATTGCAACACAAGCTAAATACAGTGACATTCGGTTTGAAACAACTTCGCATGGCGACAACTTATTGTTTCCTGTAAAATCGAATATTGAAGGTATAAAGGAAGTAATTATAAAAGGGCTCCAGTTTGATGAAAAAAGAAACTATATTGATATCGACTACTGGAAAGCAGGAAGATATGCACCTACCCCTACCATTATCGAGGCGGCAATGGCACTTTATAAAGGACATGCAGTCAATGAAATTACCCGTTCTGATGCCTCAGCAGAAAATTTAAGCCTTACCAGCGAAACATTATCTAATATCATCTTTGATGCAAAAGAAAATAAAAAGAAGGTCATCTGTTTTGTAACGGGTGTTCCTGGCGCAGGTAAGACACTCGTAGGCCTGGATATAGCAACCAAGCATTTAAACAAAGAACAGGGTATAACAAGTGTTTTTCTATCCGGGAATGGCCCGCTTGTCGCAGTGTTAAGGGAGGCATTGACAAGAGATAAAGTCAAAAGAGAGAAAGAAAAAGGAAAAAAAATAAAAAAGGGAGATGTAATGTCTGAACTCATCTTCCGCACCCCAATTATCCAAATCGGATATTTTCCCAAAATCGTTAAACTTGTGGCATGGAAACAAACACATACACAAGCAAAACGC
>JBEAYO010000100.1:0-9474 GCA_041159285.1 Bacteroidota bacterium
GGGTTGTCTCAAAAGACTTTCACCGCTTGCGGCATTGAAAAAAATAATGAATGAATGCCCATTTTTTGATTTTGCTTAGCAAAATCAAAAAATGGGCATTCATTCAAAATGTTTCCTGGGGGCGTCAGTCGCCAGGGATCTTTTTGAGACAGCCTAAAGGGACTTTTTAGGGTGGCCAAGCTGGCCGCCTTTTTTGAACTACGAGCAACAATTTGACTCTACAAGGAACAACTGCTGGGCCTTCTGGTTCTCCCACTCGCAGTTTTATATTTGGCGACAATTGCTTTTGTTTATTAAACCAAACCGGTATTTTGGACCCTCAATTTGCAAATATGATTAACCTGCCGGAAATTTTCGAAAAAAGAATGCAGCATTCACTGGGGCCTGCGTATGAGCAGTTCCGGCAGGCGCTGGAAACGCCTCCCGTCGTCAGCATCCGACACCACCCCCTCAAAGCATCGGCGGAAACATTCGCACAGGACCCCGTCCCCTGGCATCCGCAAGGTCGCTACCTGAAACGACGGCCGGTCTTTACCCTTGATCCCAGCTTCCACGCTGGGGCCTATTACGTGCAAGAGGCTTCCTCCATGTTCCTGCGCCAGGCAGTTGAACAGACAAATGACCTCACCCAGCCGCTGAACGTACTCGACTTATGCGCAGCTCCCGGCGGAAAGAGCACACTCCTGGCCGATTTGCTGAGTGCCGACAGCCTGCTGGTTGCCAATGAAACCATACAAAGCAGGGTGTCTGTTCTGCGCGAAAATCTGGAACGCTGGGGCTATCCCAACCTGCTGGTTTCCAATCACGACCCCACTGAGTTTGAGGCTTTGGCTGATTTTTTCGATATCGTGTTGGTCGATGCCCCCTGCTCAGGAGAGGGACTGTTTCGCAAAAATCCACTCGCAGTCAGGGAATGGTCACCTCAAAATCTGGAGGTCTGCGAGGCCAGGCAACGCCGAATATTGTCCGCTGCCGTCCATGCGCTGAAGCCGGGAGGCACCCTTATCTACTCCACTTGCACTTTCAACCCGAAGGAAAACGAGGAAATGGCATCCTGGCTGCTTCAAACTGCAGGCCTGGTGGAAATTGCTCTGGAAATAGCGCCGGAATGGGGTATAGTGGAAAAAAGCCATGGCTACCAGTTCTTCCCGCATCTGGCCATGGGAGAGGGATTCTACCTGTGTTGTTTTCGCAAGGAGGGGGAAGAAGTATGGCAAAAGAGGAGAGAGGGAAAGTGGCTGGGAGAATGGCAGGCACTCCGCCGCGCCGAAACGGAGGCATTCCAAAACTGGCTCTCCGAGCCGGATCAATTCCTCTTTTACAAAAAACCGAGTGGGGATATCGTTGCCTTGGCCGGTTCCCTGGAGTCCCGCCTTTCTGTGGCAGGAGCTGTACTTCGGCGGCGCGCGGCTGGCATCGTAATCGGGGAGATGAAAAACCGCGATTTTATTCCCTCGCACGCGCTGGCCCTAAGCCAAATCATCAACCGCAATATTCCCTCCGCGAGGCTGGACCTGCCTTCGGCACTGCGGTATCTGAAAAAAGAGGCGCTGGAAGCCGATGGGATGTCACCGGGATGGACCCTGGTCAAATACGGTGACAACAACCTGGGATGGGTCAAGGCATTGCCCAATCGCATCAACAATTATCTCCCCAATGAACGGAGGATAAGAATGGAACTGGATTATGCTGCATTGCAGCAGGAATGACACTCAGGCCAGTCTTGCAATATCGCGCACAAGGATTTTTCCGCGGTTGAAATAAATGAGGTCTGATTTTCGAAGTTCGTTCAGCACAAGGGTGACGGTCTGCCGGGAGGTGCAGGTGATGTTGGCGATGTCCTGGTGCGTGAGAGAGTGCTTCAGCAGCATCTCAAAGCCAATTCTCCTGCCGCTAAGGCTGACTTCACTTTTAATGAAATCGATGATCCTGGTGCGGGCATCTTTGAATATCAGCGATTCCAGCTTGTTCTCTGCCGAGATCAGCCTGCTGCCGAAGATGGCCATCACCTTGTCATAGAGCTGGAAATTACCACGCATGAGTTTTTTCATGTCCTCCACCCGAAGCAGGAAAAGATGGACCTCCTCCCGCAGGGCCTGGGCCATGTCCTGCCGCTTTTGCTCGCCCACAATGCCTAACTCCCCGAAAATGGCCAAGGGCTGGATGAGTGATTTGATGACTTCCTTGCCGTCCTCCGAATGGGTGGCAATCTTCACGGAGCCCTTGGCGAGGAAAAAGATGGCGTCAGAGCATTCGTCGGGCAGATAGATGTGGCTGAATTTTGGCTTCACCCGGTATTCTGCCATTTGGCTCAATTTCGTTTTTTCCTCCTGACTCAGGCTGTCGAAAATCGGAAACGCTGTAATTGGCGTAATATCAACCGGAAGTATAGATGTGTCATTCATGGCTGTTAAGTTTTTCTCAAAAGTGAAAGTGTCGGGCTTTTAATGATAGACACGATAATGTCGTGCAAACCCCCATTCTCCAAAGAAAATATTTTGTAACTGCTTAGCCTCAGCACCCCTTGCAGATGCTGATTGCCTACCGGGAAGGGCGGTCTGCGGCGCACTCAGGCTCGCTCTTCCCGGGATGCTGTCAGCACTGAGGGCATTCTCTTTTCAACTAGCCCTGGAGTGCATGAAAGGTGGTTCTAAACAGGTACAATTTTTTTCAATGGCAGGCCATGTGCCGGAAGTAAAGCCAGAATTGGATTTTTGCAGAAAAAAGGAATACCTCAGCGTGCGGGTTTAGTCGGTGATCCGCACCGTGTTGACGGAGGAGCTGTAGCCGGCAAAAAGGCCGACTCCGTTCTCGATGTTGTCGTAAATCACGACGCCCTCTGCCAGGGGATTGTTCCCTTGTTCACCCTGCAGGGTCAGCGTGGAATAGTGGTAGAAGTAAGCCTCCGATACGGAGCGCAGCTCAATCAGGAAATTGCCGGGAAGGAATTTTCGGCTGTCAAAGGAATAGCTGCCGGCCACATCGAACACCATTTTTTTGCCGTTGAAGTGGCGGTCGTCAGCCAGAAATCCGCGGTTGTCAAAATTTTTCAAAACAGGGAGGTTGGGATCCTTAGTGTACAAAGTCTGGGGCTCCGCATACACTTTTGTGCCCCGCAAGGTGTCGCCAGATGGGCCTGTTGTATAGGAGTACAGCTCCTGATGAAAGACGAGGTGGTAATAGTTCTTTTGGTCAGGAGGGTCCTGGACAGTCACGCTGACGTCAAAATCCAGCACCTGTTCGGTTGCATCATCATCGTGCTCAGCGATACTGCTGTTGTACTGAACAGATTCGATGGGTACCGGCACCGGAATGCTGTTTTCCGCAGTGACCGGTTCAAACCCAGGAGCACTGACTTTGATGATATACAACTCTCCTGTTTGGGGAACCAGTTCCCGGGATCTGTATATAGGGGGCGTGCCGGCCTCCTCGTTGCGGGGAACTAACTCCAGTAATTCCTGGAAGTTCTCCCGGCTGAATACCATTACCGTGGCATCGCTGATGAATTCCACGCTGGAAGCAGCGCCGGAGTCCAGGGATTTTGTTTTGTAAACCAGTACATCCAGCGAATTGTTCTGCGTGAAATGACTGAATACCACCAGCTTTTCGGCTTGGCTGAATTCATAGGGTATCTCCTTCTCGCAAGCGGAGAGGGAGATTGAAAAGAGCGTGATGAAAACAGGCCAGGTTATGCGCATTTTTTTTGCATTAAAACCGAATTGAGTTCAAAGTTCGCTATTAAATTTTGTAATCAAAATTATTCCGAAACTAATTTTCGGTTTTCTGTCTCTTCCTGTGCAATGCCTTGATAGCAATTGCTTTGGTCGCCGTCTTAAAAGACCCTACCATTCATTCCGCTGGTGCTGATTAGCTCCCGTGGAGGGTGAACGGAGTTCCGGAGACCCGCGCAGCTTCCTGGCAGTATGCATTTCAAGAGGGTCTTTATCGACAGCCTCGCAGCGCCAGATTTCCGACGCTGTAAGCACTTCAATAAAAGGAGGCAGGCTATAAGTTCGGCCGCTATGTGGTCTCGGAGCGCCAATTTTTTTACCTAAAACTGGAAAACTTTGTTGTTTAACGATATTTTTGCGGCGCGAAAACGGGTGCCTCCCCAAACGGAGGCAATCTTTTTTTTTTACAGCGCTGTTTAGCACTGGCCGGGCTCACAGCCGGCAGGCCAGTGAAAGCCAGCGCAGAGCGCGCCGCTCCAGCAAATCGGAATAACAAAAAACTGTCCAAACCATGCCAAGAACACTTCAACTTAGAGAAGCCCTCCGGGAGGCCATGTCTGAAGAAATGCGCCGAGATGAATCCGTCTTCCTGATGGGAGAGGAAGTCGCGGAATACAATGGTGCCTACAAGGTGAGCAAGGGCATGCTCGAGGAGTTCGGCCCCAGGAGGGTCATCGACACACCCATCGCGGAACTTGGTTTTGCTGGAATCGGGGTTGGTGCCGCCATGAACGGACTGCGCCCAATCGTTGAGTTCATGACCTGGAACTTTGCGGTGCTGGCCTTTGACCAGATTGTCAATAATGCGGCAAAAACGCTCTCGCAATCCGCCGGCGATTTTATGTGCCCCATCGTCTTCCGCGGCCCCTCCGGCTCCGCAGGACAGCTTGCGCAGCAGCACTCTCAGACCTTTGAAAGCTGGCTGGGCAACACACCAGGGCTGAAGGTGATTTCCTGCATAGATCCCGCCGACTCTAAGGGCCTTCTGAAGTCTGCCATCCGCGACAACGACCCGGTCTGCATCATGGAGTCTGAAATCATGTACGGCCACAAGGGGGAAGTTCCGGATGGGGAATATCTGGTGCCCATTGGCAAGGCGGTTGTTCGCCGCAGCGGTTCGGACGTCACCATCGTTTCCTTCAATAAAATGGTGCTGGAGGCATTGAAGGCGGCCGAAGAGCTCGAGAAAATGGGTGTTTCCGCTGAAGTCATCGACCTGCGCACCATCCGTCCGCTGGATTATGCCACTTTGGTGGAATCGCTGAAAAAAACTAACCGCATGGTGGTGGTGGACGAATCCTGGCCCATGTTCGGCGTTTCAGCCGAGGTGGCCTATGAGATGCAGAAATACGCTTTTGATTATCTGGATGCCCCTGTCACCAGGGTAAATGCCGCGGATACTTCCCTGCCTTACGCTCCAACCTTTGTAGAGGAATATTTGCCGAACCCGTCCAAAATCATACAAGCAGTCAGGGAGGTCATGTACCGCTACGCCTGATGGCAAATCAAGTGCGGGAAAGCGTGCCCGATGAGTTGTTTTAAAAGTAGCCGGAGTTCGGTGCCAATATTTGAAAAGGGCGCTCAGCGGGCCTGTGGCCCGCTGAGCGCCCTCTCCGGCAGATGAGCATCCCCGCTGGCTTCAGCGAAGCCGGAGCCAGCGTTCCGAAGCCCCGCGTAAGAATATGCCTGGACTTTCTGCACAACCCCGCTTTGGGCTTCTTCTGCAAAAATCTGCCTGGCCACCAATCCAGCCTGCACCATTTATTGCAGCCAGGTGCACGCAACTTACAATACCTCCAGCGCCTGTTCCAGGTCTTCCATCAGCCAGTCAGGATCCTCCAATCCGATGTAAAGCCTCACCATATTGAAGGGGTAGGGCGGATGGTCCCTTCCCTCCACCTTGTAAAAGGCGGCGATTGGCACCACCAGTGACTCGTGCCCGCCCCAGGAAACCGCAAAGAGAAAACGCTTCAGTCGCCTGAAGAACTCCTCCACCTTCTCAATCTCGTTAGTTTTCAAAAAAATGGTGACCAGACCCCCACAGCCGCTCATCTGACGCTTCGCCAGCTCATATTGCGGAAAGGAGGGCAGGAAAGGAAACAGCACGCGCTCTACTTTGGGATGCTTTTCCAGCCATTCGGCTATATGACCGGCGCTGTTGAAACTGCGGTTTACGCGTAGCTCCAGTGTGCGCAATCCTCTGATTATCAGCCAGGCATCGTGCGGCGAGACGATGTTGCCCAGGGTCATGATCTCATTTTCAAAGATCTTTCGGATCATTTTGTGGCTGCCGCACAACACGCCGTTGACCACGTCGCTGTGCCCGTTGAGGTACTTGGTGCCCGTGTGCATGACCAGGTCGATGCCGTGCTCTATGGGTCGCTGATATAGCGGGGAACAATTGCTGTTGTCAATCATGGTGGTAATGCCATGCTTTTTGGCCAATTCTGCACAGGCCCGCAGGTCCTGCAACTCCAGTGTCATGGTGTTGGGACTTTCCAGATACATGAAAGTCGTGTTCGGCTGAATGGCAGCCTCGATTTGACTGACCTCGGTGGCATCCACAAAGGTGTGGCTGACACCGAAGCGCGGAAGGAAGTTGACCAGCAGGTTTTTTGTCCAGGAATAGGGATTCTTCACGCTGATGACGTGATCGCCAGTCTTTACGTTGGCCAGCACGCCGAGTGACGTCGCAGCAGCCCCGCTTGATACCACCAGGGCATCTTCAGCCCCTTCCAGAGCGGCCAGCTTTTTTCTGAGGATCTCAACGGTGGGGTTGTTACCCCTCGTGTAAATGTGGTGGCTCATTTCGTCCAGGATGTCCTTTCGGAATTGATCCAGGTCCTTGAAAACAAAGTTGCTGCTTTGTATCACGGGAGGTGATACCGCATTGAAATAATGCTCCCGCTCTTCTCCAAGATGGGTCAGAATCTCGCTCAAGTGCATGTTATGACTGTTTAGGTTGGTTTGTAGCTGTCAATTTCCTTCGGCCGGCATGAATGTGTCTTCAGAAATCAAACAAATCCTCCAGGAAGGATTCCTTCTTTTTCTTCTTGTATTCATAGGGACGCCGGTCGTAGTCATTGTGCTTGTCCCCGTACTCGGAGTGCGGGTTGCTGCGCAGGGTTTCCCCGGCCTTGGAGGCAGACCGCTCGATGATTTTGTCGAGCTCGCCCCGGTCGAGCCAAACACCCCGGCAATCCGGGCAGTAATCTATTTCAACGCCATTTCGCTCGGTCATGAGCAGGTTTACATTGCAGCTTGGACACTTCATTTGATGGTAAATTTGATGGTGAACGATATTTGGTTCAAAATGAATCCCCTCAACATTAACGGGATTAGGCAGTGCCGGCTTCTGCTTCACTAAGCCAGCACGGTCACCGGGCTGTTTGCATCCCGCAAATGGCGGTCGGCGGCGCAGCACATTGCCCCTGCGGCTAAGATACATTTATATCCCTTGGTTTAACCCTCTTTTTTGAGCGGATTCTTCCTCAATTCAAAACGCAAGAATGAACTTTAAAGTTTTCAATCAACAGAATCCAGGTGCCTGTTGAGGGCAGCCTCTTCCGGACAGTGGTAAATCCTTCCCTCACCGGGCTGCAAGTCGGGCAACGCGAGGTTGATGCCGGTGAAGGAAAGCGGCTGTCCTGCACTGCCTGTTGTGGAGAACCGCAATTCCCAGTGGTGAAGCAAGGAGAGCGGACATGGTACTTTGACTTCCCTGGCGGGTGATTTCCAGTCGAGGTTGACCACAAAGAGCAGTCGCCGGTTTTCCTCCAGGGACCAGGCTATCACTTTCTTGTGTCCCGTCGGGTCGGGTGGCAACAACCACCTGGCGTGGCAGTCGGCCATCTGCGGCAGCAAATCTTCAGCAAAGGTCCTTAATCGAAGCAGCCTGTTGAACAGTTCCGTGTTTTTCCCCCAGACGTAAGCTCCAATGGTGGCCTTTGGGCCCTCCAGGATCCTGAAGA
Organism: Bacteroidota bacterium; assembly: GCA_041159285.1. Lineage (GTDB taxonomy): Bacteria > Bacteroidota > Bacteroidia > Chitinophagales > Saprospiraceae > UBA6168. The sequence goes on from JBEAYO010000100.1 coordinate 7,703, forward strand.
CAAACAACTTGGTGTAATGCTCATTTGGCGCAGGTTTCAGATGGAGGTCCCTGCATTCAAAGCCCAGTCCCATGTAGCTGGGCATGTCCGGCAGGAACAAGCCGATAAACAGGCGTGCCTCGTTTCCTCCGTGGTAAAAGTTGTCAAACCGGGGGTCGTCTTTGTCGGCCGTCATCACCGTGAAGCAGGGCGTCACCTTGCGGGTAGCCCGGATGTCGAGGTACCAGCGGAAATTTTGAAGAAACTCGGGCTCCCCGACCACCATGCTCTGCAGGTCGCCGAGGGTGGTATCTGCACGGGCCGCCTCCAGGTGGTCAACCTCGTCGCCATAGGCCAGGTAACCTGCCGGGCCCAGGAAACTCTCGGCAAAATAGCCAAACCAGGGCTTTTCTTGCTGGACATGGGTTTTGACGGCCCCCAGGGGGTCGTACCAGGCATCCGGAAAGACGGGCACTCCATCTGGCCTCATTTGCACATGTGACATGTCTCCCCGCATGAAGTCGAAAGCGTACTCACGGGCGAACCAGGCGTATTTTTCCTGGAAGTAAGTCCATACCGCCGGCCTTGGTTTTTCAAAGTCTATCTCCCAGTTGCGGTTGTCATCCTTGTTCTCATAAAACTTGAAACGGGTCAGCGGGCCGAACACCCGCGACATGGAAGTGGGCCGGCTGATGGCGTAGTCCACCCACTCCCTTCCCTTGTCGTCCCTGGTGACAGCAGTCAGGTCAATCTCCAACCCGCGATAGGGCGGCGCCATGGTGGCCGGCACGGGCTCGAAGCCCAGGCGGTAGAGTTCATCCAGGAGTGCCTCCCTCCTGATGCGCCGCTGATCGTAGTCAAATGGCCCGCCAAACAATGCGAGCAGGCGCTGTTGTTCTTCAAATTCCTCCCCGAAGAATTGGCGGCTGTCGGCAGGAACCGATGACAGCAGGCTGCCTTGCCGCCTGAGAAACTGCAGGATGGCTTCCTGAACAACCAGGTGGAGGTCGTTGCCGTGCGACACGATTTCATTCCCTGTGCGCTGGAGCCACTCAAAGTGCTGGGGATTTGCCAGTACGACTTCAGAAAACCGGTCGGTGTGCGGAATGACGTCCATGCCGACGGTCTTGCCCATGGCGTGGAGCAGGTTGACGGTCACCTTGAGCTGGCGCTCAACGGTATCCAGGTGCGGGAAGGCCTCCTGCATTTCATGGCTGAAGAACTCGGGATTGATCTGCCAGGAGGCGATGCCGTAGAGGCTGGAAACGACGCCTGGCTCCCAGATAGGCAGCAAGTGTATGCCAGACTGGCACCTTGGCAGGGTCAGCGTGTACTTCACCACGTTGAAAAAACTGTGAATTGTCCTGACGTTGATGCCGACGATATTGCAACGTCGCAGCCAATCCGGGCTTTCATGCGCGTCGACCGGGGAAGGGTGGGTGTAAGAAGGGTCCAGGCATTGCTTGAAGGTGTTCGCTCCGAGCCTGCCCTGGAGTATGGAGATGAGTTGCCCGGCCGAAACAGCTGTCGCTATCTCCGGTAGCAGCCCTTTGATAAAGCTGTCTTTATGCCCGATGTAGCGCTGAATCAGTTCATGCTGATTCTCTTTCCACGCTATTTTTGCCTGCTCGTATCCTTGCATGTGGTTCAGGTTGAATATTGAAATATGGCGCCGTCTGGCTCCTGAAAGCGCTAGCCTGTCTCAAATGATACTTTTGGCGAGGCATCCCTTGTGAAAAGGACGAGGGGAGTAGCACCTTGCCCTAAAAACCCTTTTTGAGGCTGTCTCAAAC
>JBEAYO010000101.1:0-9448 GCA_041159285.1 Bacteroidota bacterium
TCCCGCGTGGGCGTGAGAATCAGGCAGCGGACGGGCCTGCGAGAGGCTGTATTTTGCGTGGATTCATGGAGCCTTTGCAGGATGGGGATGGCGAAGGCGGCTGTTTTGCCGGTTCCAGTCTGGGCGCAGCCCAGCATGTCGCGTCCTTTCAGGGTGTGGGGGATGGATTGTGCCTGTATGGGCGTGGGTTGATGATAACCTTCCTCATCGAGCGCTTTCAGAATGGGCTGGAGGATGGGAAATTCTTTGAATGACATAATAAAATAAATGATGATTGCGGGTTCATACGCAGCAAGTCACACCTCCTCATTGGGGAAACCGGGATTCCGTCACAGGGAAAGACTGGGTAAATTGATACTGTATAGTTGCCGATAATGGTGTATAAATAAATTGTTGTTGTACTTGACCGGCGCCTGCCGGTGAGGTTTTGCATTGCCCGGTCTGTGCATGGCGGTGCAAAGGTCAGTATTTTTTTCGAATTTGTAAATAGACTGGCTCACAAGGGGACTCCCCAGGTTGAAAGTGCCTGTTTTCTTTCAAATTTCGAGCCTGGCGAAATGCCGGCGGTGTGTTGCCGTCAACCAGGTTTCCATGATAACAAATTAAAGGGGGGGTAAAGTTCAATGGCAGTATAAAAAGCCAGTGGCTGGGGAAACAGCATTCTTGTGTGCCCACATGAGGCTGTCTCAAAAGACCTGGCAATTCGTTCCTCCGGTGCATGGCGGCCGAATGCCCTAAAATCCCCCTTCATGGAGGGAGATTTTAGGCGCGCGGGGCGAAGCCCCGCACGCCTCATGCGAGAAGATGCCCCGCAAAAGGGTCTTTTGAGACAGCTCAAAACGCTTCCAAAATAATCAGCTTGCATATCAGCTTAATTGCATTAAATTTGTCTGTCAACCTGGACACAGCAAAAAAAGCGATATGAACCGAAGAGAAGCACTTTCCCGCGCCGCCCTGTTGCTGGGTGGCGCCATCAGCGCCCCCGTCGTGTCGGCCGTCATGGCTGGCTGCAAGGCGGATCCCAAGGCCGCTGCCACCACCAACTATCTGACCGCTGCTCAGGAAGCACTCCTGAATGAGCTTTGCGATATGATCTTGCCTGAAACGAGCACCCCCAGTGCGACTGCCGTGGGCGTGCCGGCCTTCATCCACGCCGTCATGCAGGATTGCACGCCCAAGGACGAGCGCGATGCCTTCGTCGCCGGCCTGGCAGCACTCGACGCCAGCTTTTCCAAACTATCGGAGGCGGACAAGCTGTCCTACCTGAAAACCTTCGACACAGAAGCACGCGCCGCCGTAGAAAAGGCTTCGCCGGCCCAGGCCAGCTGGCGGAAGCTGAAAGAACTCGCCGTGGTGGGTTACTTCACTTGCGAAATCGGCGCCAGCGAGGTATTGGAGTATGTTCCGGTGCCTGGACAGTACAATCCCTGCATGCCAATGCCGGAGGGACAGCGTGCCTACGCGGTTTGAGGCCAGGCAATGAGACTTTGGCCAGCTGCCCTTTTCAAAAGGAAGGAACAGCCCAAATTGCCATTGAAACAGTCTGGGGGCTGAGATTTCATGGCGCAGCGCCAATCTGGCCTTCGGGCCAAGCCCATTTTTTGACATCCTGTTTTGATAAAAAATAAAATCAGTAGCAAATGCCACAGCAAAACGACAGCACGAAAATCCCCACGACCTACGATGCCATCGTCATCGGCTCCGGCATATCCGGCGGTTGGGCCTGCAAGGAACTGACCGAAAAAGGCCTGAAGACCCTTTGCCTGGAGCGGGGTCGTCCCGTTGAGCACGTCAAGGATTACCCCACGGCCATGCTGCCACCCTGGGCCGATGCCTACCGCGGCAGAGCCACCGAGGAGACAAAAAAAGAGTACTACATCCAGTCGAAAAACTATGCCTTCAGCGAGATGACCAAGCACTTCTACGTGAAGGACACCGAGCATCCCTACACGCAGAAGCGCCCCTTCTGGTGGATCCGAGGCTACCAGACCGGCGGAAAGTCCCTGCTTTGGGCCCGGCAGTGCTGGCGGCTCAGCGAACGCGACTTTGAGGAGAACGCCATGGATGGCCATGGCTGCGACTGGCCCATCCGCTACAAGGACCTCGAGCCCTGGTACAGCTACGTGGAAAAATACGCCGGCATCAGCGGACTGGCCGCCGGCATCGCCGAAGTGCCTGACAGCCCCCACTTTCTGCCCCACATGCCCCTGAATTGCATCGAGGAGACCTTCAAGGAGCGCATCGAAAAGGCCTACCCCAGCCGGCGCCTCATCCCCAGCCGGCCGGCGCACCTCACCGACGACACCCACAAGGAACGCGGCCGCTGCCAGTATCGCAACCTCTGTCACCGCGGCTGCCCCTACGGCGGCTATTTCACCAGTGTCACCAGCACCATTCCCGATGCCCTGAAAACAGGCAACCTCACCCTGCGCAACCACAGCATTGCCGTGGAACTGGTGTACGACGAGAAAAAAGGCCGCGCCAGCGGCGTCCGCGTGCTCGACGCCCTGACCGGGGAAATGCACGAATTCAAGGCTCGCATCATCTTCGTCAATGCCGCCTGCCTGAACTCCACCTGGCTGCTGATGCACAGTACCAGCGCCCGCTTTCCCAACGGCTTCGGCAACGACAGCGGGGTGGTGGGCAAATACCTCATGGATCACCATTTCCAGGTGGGCGCCTCCGGGGAATTCGACGACCATGAGGATCAATATTACTTCGGCCGCAGGCCTAACCACTTCCTCATCCCGCGCTATCGCAACATCCGCAACGATGTGCAGCCGAACTACCGCCGTGGCTTCGGCATGTACGGCAGCGGCTGGCGCCAGGGCTGGGGTGAGGTGGCAGCCATGAAGGAAGTGGAGCTGGGATTTGGCCCTGGCTTCAAGGATGCCATCAGCAGGCCGGAGAGTGGCAAGTGGGCGGTGCAGATGTTCCCCTTCGGCGAATGCCTGCCCTACGAGAGCAACCGGGTTTATCTCGATGCTGCCAACAAGGACAAGTGGGGGCTTCCCACCCTGGTCATGGACGCCTCCTTCGGCGAAAACGAGAAGGAAATGGCCAAACAGATGCTATCCGACAGCGTGGAGATGCTGGAGGCCGCGGGTGCGAAAAACATCAAGGAATTCAACGACAACACGCCCATCGGCTTCGGCATACATGAAATGGGTACTGCCCGCATGGGACGCGATCCAAAAACGAGTGCCCTCAACGGCAACAACCAGCTCTGGGCCTGTCCCAACGTGTTCATGACCGACGGGGCCTGCATGGCCTCCTCGCCTTTCCAGAATCCCTCTCTCACCTACATGGCGCTCACGGCCAGGGCCTGCGACTTTGCCGTGAAAGAGATGAAGCGGCAGAACTTGTGAGGAGGCTGCCGGTGTAAGGGATGAAAGGAGCAGTGCCTGATTTGCGTCCCGAGGGGCCCAACTGCGCTTGCATTAGGGCTTCCAGTAAGGGGGTCTCACGACCGAACTGTTCACCAGCTGTGTGCACTCCCGGCATTCCGGGTATTGCGGGCGCCAGGGTGAGCCATAGCAGCGTTGAGAAACCGGGTAGCCCATCGTGGTGGCATTGGTGAAATGGCGCATGGAGGATACACCTGCCACGGAGAAATAACCCAGGATCTGATCCTCCGGGTCATTGGCATTGAAGAGGTTGCCGGTGACGGTGCCGGGAGGCGGGTCGAACAAGCTGCCGTCAATGTTCACGATATCCCGGACGCGGAGCCAGTACTCGTACTCGTCCTCGGTGATGGCATACTGGAAAAGGTGGAAGCAATACATGTAGAAGAAGCGATGGTCGTACTTGGTGACCAGGAAGGGTGTGTTCTTCAGCTCGCTGCCGGGAAGCTCTGAGGTGTCAAAGACTTTGATGATGTTGAAATCCAGGTTGTTTTTCACGTAACAAATCTTGCGGTCAATGATGCCGGGGTAGTCCTCTCCGAATTCGTATTCTCCGCTGACACGCCAGCGCAGGAAGGGCCGTTCGTCCATTTCGGACAGGTCGGCGTTCATTTCCAGGGACAGGCGGTTGTCGTAAATATTGCGGCCGGTGGGGCTGATGGTGAGCTGCTCAATGACCCGGGTGGTGGGCGGCAGCAGGGTAGGGGCTTTGTGCAGGGTGGCGGGATGGCTGCGGATGACTTTACCCTCAGCGGTCACCACTTCCACGTGATAGGTGTCGCCGGGTTCGCCCTTCATGAGGCGGGTGTATGTTCCCGGGGAGGATTCTGCGAATTCAAAGCTGTTGCCTTTGTTATCCAGCACGCGAACCTGTGCCCCGCTCACCGGCGGCCGCACGATGTCGAGGCCGCTGCCTATGTTGGCGCTGAAGTTGACCTTGATGGCGTGTTCCTGCAGGCTATCGGTGATTTGGCCGTCCACCACCAGGAACTGCTGTTCGCTGTCTATGTCGAGCCTGATTTCATCTATGCAGCTGGTGAAAAAAACTGATAGCAGGAGTAGTATGATGCTTTGCCTGGAAGCCATGCTGGTGTTATTTTGGTGCAAGTTAGCATTTTTTTTACGGGCAGGGATATCATCCGCCTCAGCGTGGCTTCAATTCCAATCATATCCGCTATAAATACCCAATTCCTTTGCATACCTCCTCTATTTGCCTTATCATTGCATGCACTAAAACGACCCCATTTTGCCAATTGCCGGCAGCAATTCATGAACACCCATTCAAGGACTGCATGGATATCAGCTTGTACTACCGAATAAAATTGACCGTTATATGTGTAGCATTGGCATGTGGACTCAGCGCCCAAAATGCCAATCCCACCGTGGCCGTGTGCAATGGGCAACAGACCATCTGCGCCTACGACCAGTATGTGGAGCTCTGTGCGCAGATCGTCCTCAATCCCAACTATCCCAACTACAACCTGATCTCTCACTTCGAACTGAGCTGGGGCGACAGCAGTTTGAGCGTTATCATCCCCTTCAGCCCGAATCCGCCGGAACAGTACCATACCTACAACCTCGGCAGTTTTTACCAATCCTGCTTTTTTCAGACCCAGTTCAGCATTATTTTAAAAACATACCACACGGACCCCAGTGTTGAACCCACCAACAGCTTGTTCTTCATCACGGTGCGAAATCCGCCGGCAGCTTCCTTTGTCATAGATCCCAGTGTGCCTTGCACAGGCGAGCCGGTGAAATTTATCGGATCCGCCAACGACACCATGGCCGGGGATTACCCGAACTGCCCCTTCTTCGGAAACCCTTACGAAGCATGGAACCTGGGGGACGGCATTACCGGTACAGGCGGATTATTCACTTATGTTTTCGACACCGCCGGCATTTACTCGATGGAGTACTGCGCCGGCAACAGCTGCGACACGGTTTGCAGCACGCAGTCCTTTGAGGTAGTGGATGCAGCGAAGGCACAGCTGGCGGTTGACTCCGGCGCGGTGCAAATCGCCCAGGACCGCTACCGGCTCTGCCTGTCCGACTCCGTGGAGATTGTCAGGCTGGATGCCAGCCAAACCTACAATGCCACTGTGTTCAACTGGGCGGTGGATGGCCCTTCTGGCTGGCAGTGGAACCCGCCGCTGGATTCCCCTGCTGCCAGCATCGTGACCCTCCAATTTTCACAAGGCGGCATTTACACCATTTCACTGGAAGTAAACAACGACTGTCTGCGGCCGGACAGCGCTGCCGTCGTCATCGAGGTCCTCGAGCTGCCGCCGCTGACCTTGCCGCAGCAGCCAGACACCTGCTCGACCATCAGCTATACCCCCTGGCCCTTGCTCGACAGCACCGTTTACACCATTAACGGCGTGGCGTACGACAGTTTTCCCGTCAGCCTTGGCATTGCCAGCGAGCCCTATATCATCACTGCCTATCTGGATCACTTTTGCGGGATATTCGAAGACCAGGACACCTTTACCATCCAACCGATTTCAAATGTTCAAATGTTGAGCCCCGCCCAGGACACCGCCATTTGCATCGGTTCAGCCCCGCTTGCCCTGGCTGCATCCGGCCATGAGAACTGGCTGGGGCCTTTCATCACCGAGGACAGCACCGGCGTCTGGTTTTCACCTGTCGTGCCAGGCAGCCACGTGGTCACGGCAGAGGTGGTCTTTGGCGTCTGCCGCAGCGCCGGCAGCGTGGTCATCACTGTGGAAACCCCTTATTTGCTAAGCCTGGACGAGCCGGAACTGGGTTGTGTTTCGACCGACTACACCCCCAGCCCTTATGACCCGGCAGTGGATTACTTCATTGATGGCGTGCTGCAGGACAGCTTTCCCGTTGCCCTCGTCGCGGCCGAATCCGCTTACAGCATCACGGCCGCCTTTGCCAACTCCTGCGGAAACTGGGAGGTGAATATCTACACCAATGTCATCGTTGCGGAGGCCGTTGAAATTCTGGCGCCCGTTGAAATGCTTTTTTGCGAGGGGGCGCCGGCAGTTCCGCTGCTGGCCAGCGATACCATCGGCAACTGGTCGGGGCCCCATGTTTCACAAACGGCAGCGGGAGCTTTTTTCAATCCGGTTTCGCCAGGGGTCTTCGCGATTCATTTTGAGCGGGGCAGCGGCATCTGTTACACGGCGGACTCCATTGTGCTGACCGTTTTACCCGCTGACACCGTTGACGCAGGTGGAGAACAGTTTCGCTGCCAGGCTGACTCATTTTATGTGCTGAACAGCAGCACGCCACCCAACGGCATATACAGTGGCTTCGGCTTGGCGGGCGACACGCTGGATTTGCTGTCGCTGGAGGTTGATTCTGCCTACTCCTATCTTTACACCATCCCTGCATTTCCGCCGGGCTGTAACACCGACACTTTCAACTTGACGGTGACACTGCCGCCGGATGGAGGCTTTATTCTTGACAGCGACACCGTTTGTCAGGAAACAGCCATCCAGCTGAGTCCCGCCGCTGTGTCGGGTGTTGGATACCTCATAGACTGGGGCGACGGGCTGACAGACAGTGTCCATTTGATGCATTCCTATTCAGAACCCGGCCAGTATGAGGTTCATTACAGCACTTTTACCCTAAACCCGATGAACGGGCAGCCACTTTGCACAGTGGGGGGCTTGGATACTGTAATTGTCCCGGCGCCTTTGGCACCTGGCGAGGTAGCCTTTGGCACGACGCCACCGGAGGGTTGCTCGCCTTTCAGCGTCAGTTTTGATAACAACAGCGCCGTCCAGAATGAGCAATACCTGTGGGATTTTGGCAACGGGCAGCAGTACTATGGCTATTCTCCGCCGGCAATCACTTTTGCTGCACAGCAGAGCAGTCTGACTTCCTATGTCGTAAGGCTGAGCGTACCCAAGGGGTGCGGGAGTTTCGAGGCCTTCGACACGGTGGAAGTATTTCCCTTGCCGGTGGCTGATTTCGGGATATCGAATACATCCCCTTGCTCCGGTGCCCTGGTCAATGCCAGCGTGTTGAGCATTGGCGCGCCAACGACGAATGTTTTTCAAACCTCCAACGGCTTAGTGGTTCCTGCACAGTACAACCTGCCGGTTTCTTTCCAGTTTTTTACGGGCACATCGGTTGACACCGTAGGTATCTGGCTGATATCTTCCAATCTGTGTGGAACTGATACAGCCTATGAAGCGGTTATTGTCACCCCCTCTGATGTCACGGCCGCCATGGGGCTGCCCGCAGGAGGAATATTCTGCCAGTCAACCCCTGCGCAGGTTGTCAACCTGTCCACCGACGGGGCACCGGTCATCTGGTCGGTGAGCAATGGCAATTCCTATGTGGGAGACACCCTGTCGCTGAATTTCAGCCTGCCTGGGAATTACACCATCACCTTGTTTGCCTATGGCTGCGGTTATGATAGCGTGGCAGTACCGGTGACGGTGTTTCCGGCCCCTGGGCTTGAACTGGAACACGCCCCCTATGTCTGCGCGGGTGTACCGCTGGATTTTCAAGTCAGTTCCAACGTGGCCGACCTGCTGTTGTCTTACGGAGACGGACAGACCTCCTCCGGTTTTCTGTCTCAACACGTTTATTCGGCGGCGGGCAATTACGAGGTTGTGGCGCAGGTGACCTCGGCACAAGGGTGCCAGACCTCGGTGTCCGGCAACCTCACTGTGCTGGAGCAGCCGCAGGTCGCCATAGCGGGAGAGGATACCGTCTGCTCCAACGAAACGGTATTGTTCACGGGCAGCAGCAGCATGCCAGGTGTGGCCTGCAGCTGGAATTTTGGAGACGGAAATCTGGCTGGAGGTTGTTCCAGCTGGTATTTGTTCGGGCAGAGCGGCTGGTATCCGGTTGTCTTCACAGCCTTGTCTTCGGAGGGCTGTGCCGGCACTGACACCCTGCCGGTGCTGGTTCGGCTGGCTCCCGATGCCGGCATTGGCTACACCGTATTGGACCCGTGCCTGCCTGTGCTGGTGGATTTTTACAGCAACAGCCAGCATGCCACTTCCCATAATTGGTCGCTGGGGGATGGTTCCACAGCAACAGCCGCTGCTTTTCAGCATAGCTATCCTCAGAGCGGCACCTACGCGGTTCAGCTCGTGGCCACCAACAACGGCAACTGCCCGGATACGGCAACAGTCTTGCTGCCTGCTTTCAAGCGTCTGGACTACGAAGTGGAGATAACCCAGGGCTGCACGCTGGAGGAAGGCGCGGAATTGGTGGTGAATACCGACCCCTTGAATGTCGTGGTGTTGAGCGCAGAGGATTACTTCAGCCCCGGGGATGTGCACCGGGGGCTTCAGCCCGGCAATTACCTGCTGACGGTGCAGGACAATCAGGGATGTAAGAAAGATAGCCAGCTGGTCATTTTTGCAAACGATGTGCTTTTGACTCAGGTGGCCGAGGATTCCTTTGTCCTGTTGCTGGGTGAGTCGGCGGAACTGGAGCTGATTGCCAACAAGGCAGACATAGATATCAGCTGGGAGCCGCCCTCCTATCTGGACGATCCTGCGGTTCCGAACCCGCTGTCAAGCCCCTTGCGATCGATTATTTACTACGTGTACACCACGGATGACCTCGGCTGCACCGTCATCGACACCATTTGGGTGAACGTCCGGGCAGACCGGGAGGGAAGCATTTTCATTCCCACTGGCTTCACGCCCAATGACGACGGCATCAACGACATTTTTTACGTGCGAAGCGGCAACCGCTCGGTCTCGGCGATTGAGTCATTCCGGGTTTTTGACAAGTACAACGAGAAGGTATTTGACCTGGAGGAACTGGAGCTAGCGGGATCCGCGCTGCCGGAAGACCCTGCTTTCGGCTGGGACGGCCGCTTCAGAAGCGAAAAGGCAGAAATGGGATCTTATCGATACACGGTTGGCATCCGTTACATAGACGGGGAGGTGCGGGTGTTCACAGGGACGGTCCAGCTGCTGCGCTGACAGCCTGTAGCCTGGCATGGAACTTCATTTCCCGGCGGAGGCGGTCTCAAAAGACTGGGGTTGTGTAAAAAGTCCCCGGGGCGTAGTGCCCCTCTTTGAAAAGGGCGCGGGGCGCAGCCC
>JBEAYO010000102.1:0-9433 GCA_041159285.1 Bacteroidota bacterium
GTTACTTTTTTGCAAAAAAAACCGGTTATTTTCAACCAGGGTGACTATTATCACTGCCTGGTTCAATGCATTGCAGTAACTATGTAAAAAAACAAAGCCATGTCTGCAAAGCATCAAATCGTCATCGTCGGCGGAGGAAACGCCGGCATCTCAGTGGCCGCCAAGCTCCTGCTGAAAAACAAGCAACTGGATATCGCCATCGTCGAACCACAGGAAAAGCACTATTACCAACCCGCCTGGACCCTCGTGGGCAGCGGCGTGTTCGACATCAATGACACCGTGCGCGACGAGGCCTCCGTGATGCCGGCGGGCGTCACCTGGATACGCCAGCGGGCGACGGGCTTTGAGCCGGAAAAAAACACCGTCCTGCTGGAAAACGGCCAGGCCCTGCAGTATGACTATCTGGTGGCCGCACCCGGCATCCAGCTGAACTGGCACGAGATCAAAGGCTTGCCGGAAACGCTGGGCAAGAACGGCGTCACCTCCAACTACAGCTTTGAACACGCCACCTATACCTTCGAGCTGCTCAAGAATTACCAGGGCGGCACGGCCATCTTCCACAGCCCCAACACGCCTGTGAAATGCGGCGGGGCGCCTCAGAAAATCATGTACATGGCCGCGGACTATTTCCGCCGGCACGGAAAGCTCAAAAAGGGCAATGTTCAGTTCTGGAGCGGCGGCACGCGCCTTTTCGGCGTTCCCAAATACGAAAACACCCTGCTGAAAGTCTGCGACCGCTATGGCATCGGCCTTAATTTCCACGTCAAACTGGTGGCAGTGGACGGCCCGGCGAGGAAGGCGACCTTCGTCGGCATCGGTGAGCATAACAAGGACCTGGAATATGTGGTGGATTACGAGATGCTGCACGTGGTGCCGCCGCAAAGCGCACCCGACTTCATCAAGTCAAGCCCGCTGGCCAGCGCTGGCGGCTGGGTGGACGTGGATAAGTACACCTTGCAACATTTGAAATACCTGAATGTCTTCTCCCTGGGGGATGCCTCGAGCCTGCCGACGAGCCGGACCGGCGCTGCCATCCGCAAACAGGCGCCGGTGCTGGTGGCCAACCTGCTGGCCACAATGGCCAGGCAGCCGCTGACGGCCAAATACACCGGCTATACCAGCTGTCCGCTGCTGACAGGCTATGGCAAGTTGGTGCTGGCGGAGTTTGACTACGACAACAAGCCGATGGAGACTTTCCCCTTCGACCAGGGCAAGGAGCGCTGGAGCATGTACGCCCTGAAGCGGTATGTGCTGCCCTGGATGTATTGGGCCAAGATTTTGCCGGGACGGGCTTAGCAGGTTGGGCGGTATTCCCGGAAATTGCATTTCTTTGCAGGCCCCATTCCCATCCGCGCTGTCCTTGCCAATTATCACCAGGTTGTTGTCGTCCATCATCCAACAGACAACGACGCATGCAAGCAAACTATCTGCAGCTCATACAAGGGGCCAAGGTCTCAGATGTAGCCCGGGAAACACCCCTGGAGCACCAGCCCAACCTGTCGGCCCGGTTGAAAAACGAGGTGTATCTGAAACGGGAAGACATGCAGGAGGTCTTCTCCTTTAAAATCCGGGGTGCCTACAACAAAATGGCCCACCTCAGCAGGGCGGAGCTGCAGCGGGGCGTCATCGCCGCCTCGGCCGGCAATCATGCCCAGGGAGTAGCTCTGAGCGCAGGGCGCCTTGGTTGCAGGGCCCTGATTATCATGCCCGCCACAACGCCGAAAATCAAGGTGGATGCCGTCCTGGCCCGCGGCGCCGAAGTAATCCTGCACGGAGAGTCCTACACGGACGCCTACCAGCACGCCCTGGTGCTGGAAGCGGAACAGGGACTCACCTTTGTGCACCCCTACGACGACCCGCTGGTGATTGCCGGACAAGGCACGATTGCCAGGGAAATCCTCGCCCAGCACAAGGGCACGCTCGATGCTGTCTTTTGCTGTGTGGGCGGCGGCGGCCTGCTGGCTGGCGTGGCCATCTACATAAAGGCCTTTTCTCCCGGCACGCGCGTCATCGGCGTGGAGGCCCGCGATGCAGCGGCGATGACACTCTCGCTGGCGCAGGGACGGCGCATAGAACTGGAGCAGGTCAATCTTTTTGCCGACGGCGCGGCGGTGCGCCAGGTCGGGGAGCATACTTTTGAGCTTTGCCGCCAGTACGTGGACGAGATGATTGTGGTGGACAACGACCAGATCTGCGCCGCCATCCAGGACGTCTTCGGCGACACCCGCTCCATCCTGGAGCCTGCCGGCGCATTAGCAGTGGCCGGCATCAAGGCTTACGTTCAGAAACACAGGCTGGAAGGCCAGCGCCTGGCGGGCATCGCCTCGGGCGCCAATATGAACTTCAACCAGTTGCGCTACGTGGCAGAAAGGGCTGAGCTCGGTGAACAGCGCGAGGCCCTGCTCGCCGTGACCATCCCCGAGCGGCCCGGCGCCTTCAAGAACTTCTGCCAGTTGCTGGGCCGTCGCAACATCACCGAATTCAACTACCGCTACGCCGACCCGGAGACGGCTCATATCTTCGTCGGCGTCACCATCGGCGACCCGGAGGAGCCGGGGCGCATCATGGAAACACTGGCAAGACAAGGACTGCCGGCGCTGGACCTAAGCGGCAATGAAATGGCAAAATTGCACCTCCGCCACCTGGTGGGGGGGCATGCCCCCCAGGCCCGCAATGAGCTAATCTATCGCTTCGAGTTTCCGGAGCGCCCGGGCGCCCTGATGAAATTCCTGGAAAACATGGGGGAGAACTGGAACATCAGCCTGTTTCACTACCGCAACCAAGGGGCTGACTTCGGCAGGGTACTGGCTGGCATTCAGGTGCCTCCAGGCGACGCGCCGGTATTCCGCCGCTTCCTGAAGCAACTCGGCTACCCCCATTGGGATGAGACGAATAATCCGGCGAACAGGTTGTTCCTGGGTGGAGGCATTGGGAAGAGTTGAGAGCCGCGCGTGTCTCACAGCCTGTTGGCGATGGGATGGGGCTTGTCTCAAAAGACCCTGCACGCTTTTGAGATTCGCTCCACGCATGCCGATTGACTCCCGGAAAGATGCTGCCTCAATCCCGGCGCCGCAAGGCTAGTCCACCTTCAGCAAAGCCGGCTGGCTATCCTTGTTGAAGGCCTTGTAGCGCCCTTTCCCGAAAGCCGTGCCGTTGAACACTGCCGTTTTGCGCAGAGACGCTTGCTGCTCCTCCGGCAGCTGGATGAAATCAGCGCACTTGGGGGAACAGCAGTGTTGGTATTTCCCGGCGCAGGCCTCGCACTGGATGAAAAGCAGGTGGCAGGCGTCGTTGGCGCAGTTGACATGCATGTCGCAGGGCTGTCCGCACTGGTGGCAGTTGGCGACGATGTCCTGACTGATGCGCTCTCCCAACCGCTCATCAAACACGAAGTTCTTGCCGATGAACTTGTTGGAAAGCCCCTGTTCCCGGCACTGGCGGCTGTACTCGATGATGCCGCCGTCCACCATGAAGACATTTTTGAAGCCCCGGTGCAGGTAGTAGGCACTGGCTTTCTCGCAGCGGATGCCGCCGGTGCAGTACATGATGATGTTTTGACCCTTCTTGTCGCCGAGCATATCTTCCACCAGGGGCAGGGCTTCGCGGAAAGTGGCGACGTCCGGGCGGATGGCATTTTCAAAATAACCGACCTCGCTCTCGTAATGGTTGCGCATGTCCACGATGACGGTGCCGGGCTCGTCTGCCAGGGCGTTGTATTCGCGGGCGCTGAGGTGGTGGCCCCTCTTGGTAACGTCAAAGGTGGCGTCCTCGAGACCGTCGGCCACGATTTTGTCGCGGACCTTTATCTTGAGTTTGTAAAAGGACTTCCCGTCGTCGTCAATGGCGATGTTCAGACGGCAGCCGTCGAGGAAGGGGATGGCGTACAGGCGCTGCCGGAAGGCCTCAAGCTGGACTTCCGGAACGGAGACCTGGCCGTTGATTCCTTCCGAGGAGACGTAAATGCGGCCGAAGACGCGGACCTCGTCCAGCTGCAGGTAGAGTTGATTGCGGAAGTTTTCGGGGTTTTCGATGCGGGCGTAGCGGTAAAAGGAAAGGGTGACGCGTTTTTCGTCACTGGCGAGCAGGCGTTGTTTCAGCTCGTCGTTGTTGACTTTGTTAAATAACTTCATTGTCAAAAAATTTGATGCGTGAACGAATGGTAAGTTGCAGGCTTACTGTTTTGCACCAAGGCTGCATATCTCAAACTATAGATAACCGGCAGGCTCCAACCCGAGCCAGTCCAGCGTATTCTTATAAAAAATCTTCTCCACCACCGGAGGGGGCAAATCCGACTCCTCGATGAAAGCCCCGATTTCCAAATCCCCGAGCGGAAAAGGATAGTCAGAACCCAGCGTCACCTTGTCCTCCCCCACCAGGCCGAGCACATACTTCAACATCTCCAGGTCGTGCGTGATGCAATCCACCCAGAACTTGCCGAGGTACTCCCGCGGATGGCGGTCGTTGTCCACCGCCACCAGGTCGGGACGGCAATTGAACCCGTGCTCGATGCGGCCAATTGTCGGCAGGAAGGACCCGCCGGCATGGGCAAAACAACAGCGCAAGCCCGGCAATCGTTCCAACACGCCGCCGAAAATGAGGGAACAAACAGCGCGGCTCGTCTCAGCCGGCATGCCCACCAGCCAGGGCAGCCAGTACTTCCTCATGTGCTGCTCCCCCATCATGTTCCAGGGATGCACGAACAAGGCCATGCCCAACTCCTGACAGGCTTCAAAGACAGGAAAAAAACGGGGGTCGTCCAGGTTGAGGTCGTTGATGTTGGATCCTATCTGTATGCCGACCAGGCCGATGTCGCGGCAGCGCTCCAACTCGCGCACTGACAACTCGGTATCCTGCATGGGCAGGGTGCCGAGCCCGATGTAATGCCGCGGATGCCGGTGCACCAGCTCCGCAATGTGGTCGTTCAAAAACGCCGCTATTTCCTGTCCGTCCGCCGGCTTCGCCCAGTAGCTGAAAAGGACGGGAATGGTACAGACTACCTGCACCTGCGTCTGATGACCGGCATATTCGGAGATGCGCAATTGCTCGTCCCAGCAATTGCGGCCCACCCGCCGGAAAAACGAGTTGCCCTTCATCATGTCGGCATAGCCCGGCTCGCGGTGCTCCAGGTGGATGAAGCCGCCGTAGCCGAACTTGTCCGCCCAACGGGGCAGCTCTGACGGCATGATGTGGGTGTGCATGTCTATTTTCAACATAAAAATGGCTGTTTGGTGACCTGCTACAGCTGCACCGGGCCTTCTCCGGCCCAGTCCTGCAGGTAAGTGCCTTTTTCACACAAAGGCACGAGCTCCTCCTCTATGAAAAGCCGCACCTCGTGAATGATCTCGCCCGGGTAAAGCACGTGCAGGTTCGGCCCCGCATCCAGGCTGAAATACACCGGATGCTTCGACTCCTCGCGGTAGCGCCGCAGGCGGTCTATCATCTCCAGGGTATTGGGTTTCAACAGGATGTAAGAGGGATTGCTGCTCATCATCAGGCCGTGCAGGGTCAGGGCCTCCCGCTCTGCGATGGCGCCAAAGGCCTCCAGATCGCCGCTGCGCATGGCATCCAGCAGGAAGAAGAGGTTCCTCCGGGCATTGGCATAGCGGCTCTCGGCAAAGGGATGCCCCTCCATGAGGCTGTGGCCGGCCCTGCTGCTGACGCTCTTCACCGCTGTGCTGGCGATGAGGATGTCGTCGTGGAAGTCGTTGAAAACAGCGTGCACCTCATCGGCCATCGGCAGGGCGTACAAGTCCGACGATCCTTTCAGTTCCCCGAGCTGTCCCCAAAGCGCCGCCACCGGGTAAATGGAGCGGCAGGCGCTGCCGGAACCCAGCCTGGCCAGGTAGGAGGCCTTGCGGTCGAATTCCGCGTCGTCCTCCAGGGTGCCGAACAACTCGTGCTCCAGGGAACACAGACAAAGGGCCAGGGCACTCATGGCCGAGGCGGAGGAGGCAATGCCGGCAGAGTGAGGGAAGGAGTTGCCGCTGTACAAGGTCAGCTCCAATTGCCGCAGAAAGGGGAATATGTCGGTCACGCCCTCCAGAAACTTGACCAGCTTTTGTCGGAATGGCTCGTTGGGCTCGTCGTGAAAGAAGAACTCCAGGGCGATGCCGCGGTCGCCTCCCTCCTTGGGGCGGTACTCCAGCAGGGATTCGGTGAAGGAGGAGCTGAGCGTGAGGCTCAGGGAGGGATTGCGCGGCAGTTGCACGCCGTGCTTGCCCCAGTACTTCACAATGGCCAGGTTGGAAGGGCTGCGCCAGGACACCTCCCCGGGCTCGAGGTTTCCTGTTTCGAGGACGAGGTTCGGATTATTGTAATTGAGCATAGGTTGAGCTTAATTGTGTAGTGTTGTTGACCTGACACCGCGGTGCGTGCCGCCGTCCAGGTGCTGCAGCAAATATAGCGGGCGGAAATCAAAAAAGATAACCCCCGCGGCTTCAGCTTTGATAAAAACGAAGTCCGGCCCTGGCCATCCTACGCAACAAAGGGCTGCAGCGGTAGCGGTCCTCCCGGTATTCCTCGTAAAGGGCATCCAGCTGTGCCACGCAGCGGTCAATCCCGAGTTCATCGGCCCAGCGAAGCAGCCCCTTGGGGTAGTTGACGCCCAGGGTCATGGCCAGGTCTATGTCCTCGCGGGTGGCAATGCCCCAGAACAGGGCGTCTGCCGCCTCGTTGATGAGCATGACGCGGATGCGGTCCAGGATGGCGGTGGCCAGGGCCGGGTCCTCAGCGGCTTCGGGCCTTGACGCCCCCTCGCGGTAGTCGTAAAAGCCTCGGCCCGACTTGCGGCCCAGCCTGCCGGCCTCCACCAGCCGCTGCTGGGTAAAGGAGGGCTTGTAGCGCGGCTCGTGGAAGCAGGAGCGGAACATGGTTTCCGTGACGGTGAAGTTGACGTCGTGGCCGATGAGGTCCATCAGCGCGAAGGGGCCCATGCGGAACTGCCCGGGGCCGGTCATGGCCTGGTCGATGGTGGCGGCATCGGCAAATCCCTCCTCGAGCAGGCGGATGGCCTCTCCGTAGTAGGGGCGGGCAATGCGGTTGACGATAAAGCCGGGGCTGTCTTTGGCCAGCACGGTGGTCTTGCCCCAACTGCCGATGAGCTGCCGGGCCTGTTCGGCCACCTGCGCATCGGTCTGGACGGCCGGGATGACCTCTACCAGCCGCATCAGCGGCGCGGGATTGAAGAAATGGATGCCCAGCACGCGCTCCGGCTTCCTGCAGGCGGCGGCGATGGCCGTCACCGACAGCGAGGAGGTGTTGGTGGCCAGCAAGCAATCGTCGGACACAACGCCTTCCAGCCTGGCGAACAAGCCCTTCTTGACCTCCAGGTTCTCCACGATGGCCTCAATGACCAGCTGGCTGCCGGCAAGCGCTGGTTCCGCATCGGCGTAACTGATGCGCTCCTGTATGGCACCGGCCGTTGCCGCCTCCAGCTTCCCCTTGGCGACGAGGGCCTCCAGGCTTGCCTGCAGGCCAACCCTGGCCTTTTCCAGGGCGGCCGGCTGCACATCGAAGAGAACAACGGGATGTCCGGCCGTGGCGGCCACCTGGGCGATGCCGGCGCCCATGGCACCGGCTCCGATGATTCCTACTTTGGTCATGTCTGTTGAAAATGGTTAGGTGCTGTCCTGAAACTCACTGTGCAGTTTGGAGGACTTGCATTCCGGCATCAAAGGTAAAAAAGTTCGGCGGGGGATGCTCCTTTGCGGGGGCTGATGCCATCGGGGAATTTCAAAGAATGAGAATCCCCTTTAATATTAAAGGTATTCAGCCGGGCTTCCGCTGCACTCAGTCTCCATAGCCACCAGCGCCGCTTGCCTCCTGTAAATAGCAATCGAGGTTGTGTAAAAATTCGCCGGATTGCAGTGCCACTCTTTGATAAGGCGCCTGTCTCAAAAGACCCGGCAGTCTGTTCCGCCATTCCGATTTTTTCCCGGACAGGGGGTTTAGGCGCGCTGAGCTTCGCCCCGCGCGCCTCTTTAAGAGAAGGCGCCTCGCAGGCGCATCTTTTTGAGACAGCCTCAAAGGGATTTTAGGGCATTCGGCGAAACCATAGTCAAAAGACGCCTTGGCGAGGGGCCCTCTCGCGAATAGGAGTTGTCTCAAAATATTTCTTGGCGGCTGACGCCGCCAAGAAATATTTTGAATGAATGCCCGTTTTTTTGATTTTGCAAGCAAAATCAAAAAAACGGGCATTCATTCATTATTTTCTTTCGCCGCCGCAGGCGGCGAAAGCCTTTTGAGACAGCCTCCAAAAATCCCTTTCCCGGCCGCGGTTTGGCTTCGCCAAATCGCGGCCGGGAAGGGGATTTTACGGTCGTTCGGCGGGCATGCAGCCCGCTGAACGCCCTTTCCGGGAGCAATAGAAACCATCGGAACAGGCACGCAAAAATTTTGACAAAAAAAAGAGGTAGCACTTGCGTACTACCTCAGCCCTAACCAAATAAAACCAAATTATTTATCTTGATAACCAAATTATAAACTTGGTGTATTATTTACCTTATCTTTGATGATGCTAAATTAGATGCTTTCTCAATAAAATTCAAGCATTTTTTTAAAAAAATTGAAATTATTTCAAATCAAAAAATTTGGAAATCGTAATTACCCGGTGGATGCATTTTTTAAAAAACAAAATATTATTTGGCGATCATGGGAAATAAAACAAAGTTTTTTTTGATGTTAAAAATTAAATTCGCTCCGATAAAATTATGTTTGCCCTGGCACTACACAGGCTGTATTTATGCAGCGTAACAATTTGCAATAAAAAAATGCCGGGATTTCGCACTCATCAGACCTTCCAGCTTTAAAACGAGAACAAATCATAACACCGACATGTCAACACTTCGATTCCTGCTACTCCTCCCCTGCTGCGCCCTGGCCCTGACCGCCCTGACGGCACAGCAGCCCTCCGCCATTGACGAGGATGCGCGCTACATCCGCCGCATTCACGACCAGGCACTGACCAGCGGCAGCTGCCACGAATGGCTGCGCCACCTGACCAAGGGCATCGGCGCCCGCCTCTCCGGATCCCCCCAGGCAGCGGCAGCCGTGGAGTACACGCGCCAGATGCTCGACACCCTGGGGCTTGACTCGGTCTGGCTGCAGCCCTGCATGGTGCCTCACTGGGTGCGCGGCGAGCGAGAAGTGGTGCGCATCGCCCGCTCCGCCATGGGCAGCCAGGAACTGAAGGCCCTGGCCCTGGGCGGCTCGGTGGGCACCGGCCCCGACGGCATCTCGGCGGAGGTCGTGGAGGTCAAGGGCATCGCAGAACTGGAAAAACTGGGCCGGGAACGGCTCGAAGGCAAGATTGTCTTCTTCAGCCGGCCCTTCGACCCCACGCAAATCAACACCTTCTCGGCCTATGGCGGCGCGGTGGACCAGCGCGGCGCCGGCCCCTCGGAAGCAGCCCGGTACGGCAGCGTGGGCGTACTGG
>JBEAYO010000103.1:0-9421 GCA_041159285.1 Bacteroidota bacterium
GTCTGCACAGGCTCATGTTGACGGCGATGACGCCATCAAGGTGGCCCTTGTCGGCTGTGGAGGGCGCGGCACCGGCGCCGCCCTGCAGGCGCTGCTGACGAAGGAAAACGTGCGGCTCGTCGCCATGGCAGATGCCTTCCGGGACAGGATAGACAGCGCCTATGCCACCTTGATGTCCGACGACATTTCGGACTGGTCAGGTGCCGAGGGCAGCGTGAAGGGCAGGGTTCAGGTTTCCGAGGAGCACAAGTTCACCGGGTTTGACGCTTACAAAAAGGCCATTCCGCTGGCTGATGTTATCATTCTGACCACGCCGCCGGGTTTCCGCCCGATGCATTTTGAGGAAGCGGTGCGCCAGGGCAAGCACGTCTTCATGGAAAAGCCGGTGGCCACGGACGCACCCGGTGTCCGCCGGGTGCTGGCGGCTGCTGAAGAGGCAAAAAAGAAAAAGCTCAATGTGGTCGTCGGTCTGCAGCGCCGCTACCAGGCCATTTACACCCGCTGGATTGACATGATCCACTCGGGAGCCATTGGTGACGTCGTCACCTCTCATGTTTATTGGAACAACGACGGGGTATGGGTGAACGCCCGGCAGGAACTGGCGCAGAAGGCGGGCCGCCCGCTCACGGAGATGGAATACCAGATGCGCAACTGGTACTATTTCAACTGGTTGTGTGGCGACCATATCTGCGAGCAGCACATCCACAACCTCGACGTCGGCAACTGGGTGAAGAACGCGTATCCTGTGAGGGCTCAGGGCATGGGGGGGCGCCAGGTGAGGGTTGGCCCTGACTTTGGAGAAATTTACGACCATCACTTTGTGGAATATGAATATGCCGATGGCAGCCGGATGTTCAGCCAGTGCCGTCACCAGCCGGGTACGATGAGCCGCGTGACGGAGGTGTTCCAGGGCACCAACGGCTTTGCGCCGGAGCCGGGCGTGCTTCTTTCCGGCAAGGGCAAGGAACTATTGAAATACAATGCGGACAATGACCCGAACCCTTATCAGGTGGAGCACGACCAGCTCTTCAACGCCATTGCCCGCGGCGAGTACCGCTTTGCGGATGCTGAAAATGGCGCCAAGGCGACGATGACTGCCATCCTGGGCCGCATGGCGACCTATTCCGGAAAGATGGTTGGCTGGGAGGAGGCGCTCAACTCCAGCATCAGCCTGTTGCCGGAACGCCTGGACTGGGACGCGCCTATGCCGTTGAATCCAGGGCCGGACG
This sequence comes from Bacteroidota bacterium, assembly GCA_041159285.1. GTDB lineage: Bacteria > Bacteroidota > Bacteroidia > Chitinophagales > Saprospiraceae > UBA6168. The sequence goes on from JBEAYO010000103.1 coordinate 1,230, forward strand.
GGATGTATCCCTGCGCGGTGCCCGGGAAGTCGAAGGTCGTGTAAGGCTGGGCGGCTTGCTTTGAACAGGGCGCGGGGTACAGCCCCGCACCCTGAAAACCCCTTCCCGGGAGAAGGGCGGCAGCGATAGCAGTGCCAAATCCCTTGCTACACAAAACTTTTTACATACATGAAAAACCGAATGCTTTTACTGATACTCCTGCATGCGAGCACGCTGCTGCCGGCCCAGGACAATGACTCCAAAACGCCTGCGCTGCAGCGCTTCGAATTCTCCCGGCCGGCCATGGGCACCGAGTTCAGAATCCTCTGTTACGCTCCTGACAGCAGCACCGCCCTGCGCGCCAGCAACGCTGCCTTCGACCGCATAGCCGCCATAGAAAACAGCATGAGCGACTACCGGGAGGACAGTGAGATCAGCCGGCTGGCCACCATTGCCGGCGTCGCAAAAAAAGACATGGCCGTCAGCGAAGACCTCTGGAAAGTCCTTTCTTACGCAAAAGATGTCTCCAAGCGCTCGGAAGGTGCCTTCGACGTCACCACCGGAGCCCTCACCAAGCTGTGGCGGCGCGCCTTCCGGCAAATGGAATTCCCCGACTCCGCCGCCCTGGATTCTGCCAGGGCTACCGTGGGCTACAAGGACCTCGTGCTGGGTAAAAACAACGCCGTGCAACTCAAGAAACCAGGCATGCGGATCGACCTCGGCGGCATCGCCAAGGGCTTTGCCGTGGACGAAGCGATGGCTGTGCTGCAATCACAGGGCATCAACGTTGCACTGGTGGACGGCGGAGGGGACCTGCGGGCAGGGGAAGCACCGCCAGGCACCATGGGCTGGCTCGTGGAGAAGCCGCAGTTCTCCGGCGGGCAACCGGTCTCCGAAAAAGTGCCGGTCAAAAATGCCGCACTGGCGACCTCCGGCGATACCTACCGTTTCCTGGAATACCAGGGCAAGCGATATTCTCATATTATTGATCCCAGAACGGGCCTCGGCGTCACCTCCCGGCAAATTGTGACGGTGACGGCCCCCACCTGCATGATGGCTGATGCCTGGGCCACTGCCATGAGCGTTGAGGTGAACACGGATGCCTTTTTATGGCTGAAGAAGCAGGGTGTTGAGGTGGAGATAAAAATACCCTGAGGCCGCCTGAACCTGTTTTCTAATGATACTTTTGCGCAAATAAATTTTTATGAAAAAAATTACCGCTTTCTTCCTGTTGCTGGTGCTTTCCTCCCTTGGTCTTTCAGCCCAGGATGACCCCCGGATCGCCAGGACAAAAAACCCGCTGTCGCAGGTACAGGCTTTGACAATGCCGCTGTTGGACAACGAGGCCCTGCTGGCTGCTGAAATGCAGCGCCGAGGCCCCGGCATCGCCCCGAAATTCGCCGAAACCTTCGAGGTGGACGTCAACCCCCTCAGCCATGGCAGCTGGGAGTACCTGCCCGGAAACAAAGCCGTCTGGCGCCTGCGCATACAGTCTGCCGGCGCCAAATCGCTGAACCTCGGCTTCAGCCGGTACGCCATGCCCGAAGGCGGCACCCTGGTGCTGTATTCTCCAGGCTATGATCACATCATGGGGCCCTTCACGCCGGCCGACAACGAGGTGCACGAGCAATTGTGGACCCCCATCCTGCCGGGCGATGAGCTGGTCGTCGAGGTGCAAGTGCCGGCTCACAGCCAGCCAGCCTTGGAATTGCAACTGAAGAGCGTCAACCACGACTTCCTCGGCTTCGGCTCCCTGCTGTCGGGCTCCTGCAACCTGGACGTCATCTGCGGAGAGGCCGACGGCTGGGCATTGGTGGACAACTACCGCGACATCATACAATCCGTCGCTGTCATCGGCCTGAACGGCGGCACTTTCTGCACCGGTTTCTTGGTGAACAATGCCCGCCAGGACTGTACACCCTTCTTCATGACAGCCGACCACTGCGGCATAAATGCCGGCAACGCCGCCTCCCTGGTGGCCTACTGGAATTTCCAGAACAGCACCTGCCGGCAGCCCAACACGCCCCAGAGCGGCGCTCCCGGTAATGGCCAGCTCAACGATTTCAACACGGGCTCCTTCTTTCGCTCCGGCTGGAATGACGCCGACTTCACCCTGGTCGAACTCGACGACCCCGTCTCGGAAACAGCCAATGCCTTTTTCGCCGGCTGGAACGCCGACAGTCAGTCGCCCCCCGACACTGCCATCTGCATCCATCACCCCGGCACCGATGAAAAACGCATCAGCTTCGAGCTCAACAGTCCCGTCATTTCCGACATCGGCGGCAATCCCAATCCCAACGGCAATTTTGTGAAAATCCCGGACTGGGACATCGGTACCACCGAGGGCGGTTCCTCAGGTTCCCCGCTTTTCAACAAAGACAAACAGGTGGTCGGGCAACTCTACGGCGGACTGGCAGCCTGCAGCAACAACGAATACGACGTGTTCGGCTGGTTCCACCGCTCCTGGAGCGGCGGCGGAACGCCGTCCACCCGGCTGAAGGACTGGCTCGACCCCGACAATTCCGGCATCACCTCCATCGGAGGAAGGTCGCAGCTGCAGTGTAGCTTCTTTGTGGAAGCCCAGCCCGCGAATGTTTCGCTGTGCGCTCCGCAGGATGCCGTTTTCACGGTGAGCGTCAGCGAGAATTTCACCGGCGAGGTGGCATTGTCCCTCACCGGCCTGCCGGACAGCCTGACGGCGACCTTTGAAAACGACACCCTGCCTCCTGGCGGAAGCACCATTCTGACCCTCGGCAACACAGGCGCGGTGGCAGCCGGGGAATACACCCTGCAGCTGAGCGGAACAGATGGAACGGAAACTGGCAACTCCTTGATTTCACTCGAGCTCGTCAGCGGCGTGCCCGACACCGTCCAGCTCAGCCTGCCCGCCGACGGCAGCAGCGGCGTCAACCTCTCGCCACAGTTCTCCTGGCAGCCGGCGCCGAATGCCAGCTATTCCATTGAAATAGCCAGCGATGAAGGCTTCACCGACATCCTGGAATCAGCTGCCAACCTGGAAGAGAACAATTACCAGCCCGGCGTATCCCTGCAGGTCCTGACGACCTACTTCTGGCGGGTAAAAGCTGAAAACACCTGTGGCGAGAACGACTGGTCGCCATCCTTCAGCTTCACCACCGGGGCCATCCTCTGCTCTTCATTGGCAGCCACCAACGTGCCGAAGCCAATCAGCCCCAACGGCACACCGGCTGTGACCTCCATCCTCGTCGTCAACGAGAACGGTAATATCGACGATGTCAACGTGACCAATCTGACCATCAACCACACCTGGGTGGGCGACCTCCGGGTCGAGCTGAGCTCCCCCTCCGGAACCACCGTATCGCTCTTCGCCAATCCCTCTGGCGGAGATTGTCCCGGCGACAACATGCAGGTGGGTTTCGACGATGAATCCGGCAATGATTACGGCCTCTTCGACGGCATGTGCGAAATGGATCCCCTGGCCATTTCCGGCGTTTTCCAGCCCCTCAACCCGCTCTCTGCTTTTGAGGGGGAAACGGCAGCAGGCACCTGGACCCTCACTGTTTACGATGATGCCAACCAGGACGGCGGAGCCCTCGTCTCATGGGGGCTTGACCTTTGCACCGTCATCCCCGATGATTTTTCCGTGATGCCTTCCGGCACTGATTTCCAGTCCTGTGTCCAGGCTCCCGTCAGTTTCAGCCTGATCACGGGCACTGCCTTCGACGCAAGTGCCGGCGTCACATTTGCCGCTGACAACCTGCCGCCGGGTGCCAGCGCCGTTTTCAGCCCCAATCCGGCCCAACCCGGAACAACGGTGGATGTGACCGTCAGCGGGGCAAGTTCGGCGGGGACTTTCGATTTCGTCATCACGGCCAATGACGGCAACAACACGGGCAGCAGCGTGCCCCTCACCTGGACAGTCGTCGGCCCGCCGGCGATTCCCACACCTCTTGCACCGGCGCCTGACGCCGCCAATGTGCCAATCAACGCCAACTTCCAATGGTCAGCCACAGGTTCCGCTTATTTGCTGCAGGTTGCCACGGATCCGGCCATGTCGAATGTGATATTTTCCGCCACGCCTTCCAATACCTCGGTTTCAGCAAACCAACTGGAACACTGCACCGGGTATTACTGGACTGTCAGTGCCCAGGGGCAGTGTGGCACTTCGGACAATTCCGTTCCCCAGGCTTTCACCACGGTGGATGACCTGGCGTTTTCTATTCCAGCGGCTGTCATTTCGATTTGTCCGGTGGCCACGGCCAGCACCACGCTCAGCCTTGGGGATTGTTTTGAAGCCGGCGGCGTCAGTCTGAGCGCAGACGGGCTGCCAGCAGGCATCTCGCTCAACTTTCCAGTGAACCCCGTGCCGCCAGGAGGCACTGCCACAATAGAAATCATCGCCAACGGCCCCGCGCTGACCGGTGCGCTGCCCTTGACGGTGCTGGGTTCGGACGGGGTGAATTCGGTGAGCGCGACACTGAACCTCTTCATCCAGCAGCCGGCGGCAGCCCCCCTGATGTTGCAGCCTGCCGACGGTGCCACGGGGGTGGCCACCATCAATCCCTTTTTCCAGTGGCAGCCGGTGGCAGGAGCCAGTTCCTACCGCTTCCAGCTCTCTGATGACGAGGGCTTTGCAAATTTGATTTGGGACGACGTGATGAACCCCAGTCAAAGCAGCTTCAACCTACCGATCCCGCTGGGGGCCTTGACGACCTACTGCTGGCGCGTGACGGCCTTCAACAGCTGCGGCGGCACTACCCCTGCAGCTTACTGTTTTACCACCGATACCGGCGTGTCCACCTTCGAGGCTTCGGGCCTGGAAGTCAGGATACAGCCCAATCCGAGCAGCGGCAGGGCTTTTATCCTGCTGAGCAGCCCGGCGACTATGCCAGTTGACATTCATGCATTTTCTGAATACGGACAACTCCTTTTTGAGCGGCGACTAGCCCCTGGTCAAACGGCCACGGAACTCGATTTATCCGGGTATCCGGCCGGAACCTACCTGCTTAAACTTATCGCTGAAAAAGCTGTTTTGTCCGAAAAAATAATCATCATCAAATGACAGCCAATGACCCCGGACGCAAGTCCTGGATAGAAGTACCCGACAACTGCGACTTCCCCATACAAAACCTGCCCTTCGGCGTGTTCCGCACGGGCGGCAACCCCGTCCCGCGGCTCTGCACCGCCATCGGCAACTACGTGGCGGACTTGTCGGTGATGAGTTACCTGGGTTTTTTCAAGGACCTCGACATTGACCAGGAGGTATTCAACCAGCCCTACATCAACCGGCTCATGGAGCTTGGCAAGGAAAAGACCCGGCTGCTGCGCGAGCGGATTGCCCATCTTTTTGACGAGCGCCAGGAGGAAGCGCAGCCCTATGCCTGGCATTTCCTCCAGCCGATGGACAAGGCCGAGATGCTGATGCCTGTGCAAGTGGGTGACTACACTGATTTTTACTCCAGTCTGGACCACGCCACCAATGTCGGCTCCATGTTCCGGCCCGACAACCCCCTGCTGCCCAACTGGAAGCACCTGCCGGTGGGATACAACGGCCGCAGTTCCAGCATCGTCGTATCAGGAACGCCTATTCGCAGGCCGGTTGGACAGACCAAGCCGGCCGATGTCGAATCGCCCATTTTCGGGCCCAGCAAAATGCTGGATTTCGAACTGGAGATGGCCTTTGTCATCGGCAGACCCTCCCTGCTGGGAAAGCGGATCAGTACGGCGGAGGCGGAGGATCACATCTTCGGCTTCATGCTGTTCAACGACTGGTCAGCCCGGGACATTCAGCAGTGGGAGTATGTCCCCCTGGGGCCCTTTCTGTCCAAATCCTTCGGATCCACCGTTTCTCCCTGGGTCGTGACACTCGAGGCACTGGACCCCTTCCGCACCGACAATCCGGTGCAGGATCCACAGCCCCTGGAATACCTTCGCTTTGAGGGCAGGAAGACCTTTGACCTCCAGCTGGAGGTCGCCATACGGACGGAGCGGGGTGAAGAGCTGACCGTATGCCGTTCCAACTACAGGCACATGTACTGGAACATGTGCCAGCAATTGGCGCATCTCTCCGTGGCCGGTTGCAACGTCAACACCGGTGACCTCTGTGCCAGTGGCACCATCAGCGGGCCGGAGCCAGGCAGTTACGGCTCCATGCTGGAGATCACCTGGCGCGGGACCAAGCCGGTTGCCATGCCTGACGGCACCACGCGAAAGTTCATAGAAGACGGAGACACGGTAATCATGCGCGGCTGGGGGCAAAAAAACGGCGTTCGCATCGGCTTTGGAGAAGCCAGCGGAAAAATACTGCCGGCGAGCTGAGGACAGCATTGTCCGGCAAACTGATTGACATGACACAAACTTTTGATATGCAAATCCGGCTTTACCCAATTTTGATTGCCCTGCTTGCAGGGGCCTGCTTCACTGCCTGTGGCGGCGACCACCCGCCTGATTCAGCCAGGCCAGCCGAACCCAGCCAGGCTTCGGATTCCCTTGCGGGCGGAGCTGATGCTTCCGGTGGCGGAATCAAGCGGCTGCTGGATCAATACGATCCGCCGGGGCGCGATATCTGGCAAAAGCCGGAGGTCGTGATCGGAAAGATGGGGGATTTGCAGCGCAAGGTGGTGGCCGACATTGGTGCAGGCTCCGGTTTTTTCTCCCGCCGCCTGGCCCAGCAAGCCAAAAAGGTCATTGCCCTTGAGGTGGATGAGCGCTTTGTGCACTTCATGGACAGCATCAAGCGGGTGGAACTCAAGCCGGAGTACCAGAACCGGCTCGAGGTAAGGCTTGCCACCCCCACTGATTCTAAGCTCAAGGCCGGAGAGGCGGATATCATCCTGATTGTCAATACCTATATCTACCTGGAGGACCGCATTGCCTATTTGAGGCACCTGCTGGAACTGCTGCCAGAAGGAGGAAAAGTCATCATCGTGGATTTCAAGCGCAAGCGGATTCCCATCAACTATCCACCGGCCGATATCAGGCTGGAGCTCTTCCAGGTGGAAAATGAACTGGAAAAGGCCGGTTTTGTTAACTTCGAATCTGATGACTGTGCGCTGGACTACCAGTATATCGTCGTCGCTGAAAAAAGAACTTAGCCTATGCTCGCAACAGAGAACCTGCAATACGCCTACTCGGGAGGAGGGCCGCTCCGATTTCCCGACATTCGCTGCCAAACCGGCGAGCACTGGCTGCTGTTGGGGCAGTCCGGCTGTGGCAAAACCACGCTGCTGCACCTGCTCGGCGGGTTGCTGACGCCGAGGGAGGGCCGCGTCGTAATCGGCCAAACCGATCTGACGGCGCTCTCACCTGCTCAGGTTGACAAATTCCGGGGCAGGCAGATCGGCATCATTTTCCAAACCCCGCATTTCGTGCGTTCCCTGTCAGTGGGGGAAAACCTGGCGCTGGCCAGGCAGCTGGCCGGTTTGCCGGCCGACAGGCCCTACCTCATGCACCTGCTCGAGCGGCTGGCTGTCTGCCACAAGGTGCACGCCAAGACCGATGCCCTCAGCCAGGGCGAACGCCAGCGCGTTGCCATCGCCCGTGCGCTGGCCTGCAAACCCGGCGTCATCCTCGCTGACGAGCCCACCTCTGCCCTCGACGATGTGAATACGGACGAGGTCATCCGGCTGCTGGAAGACATCGCCAGGGAAGTCCAGGCCACCCTGCTGGTTGTCACCCACGACAAGCGGCTCAAGGATAATTTTTCAAACCAAATAGACCTGGGAGGAGGGTCGAAAGTCCAGGCCGGATAACTCCTCCTCCAGAAGAGGGCCGGACCCGGTATCCCGCAGTGCCGGGCCGGCCTTGCCTGAATCCTGTTCTCTACATGCTCTGAATTGACAATAAAAACATGAACCTTCTTCAGTTAAGTTGGAAAAACATCAGCAGCAAGCCCCTCAACACAGGGCTCAGCCTTCTGCTTTTTGCCCTGGGTACCGGCCTCATCTCCCTGTTGCTGAACCTGAATCACCAGATCGAGGAAAACTTCAACAAGAACCTCGCCGGCATTGACCTGGTGATCGGCGCCAAGGGCAGTCCCCTGCAACTCATCCTCTGCAGCATGTACCATGTGGACAATCCCACCGGCAATGTTTCCCTCGAGAAATCGAGGGCCTTCCTCAACCCCAGGCATCCCCTCGTCCGCCTGGCGGTGCCCCTTTCACTGGGAGACAGCTACCGAGGTCACCGCATCGCCGGCACCACCTGGGACATCCTGCGTCTCTACGACGCCAGGC
>JBEAYO010000104.1:0-9398 GCA_041159285.1 Bacteroidota bacterium
TGGTATCCCAAAATGGCATTATCACTTCCATCAACCCCACTGCCAACATGAGTTTCACGCCTCCGGGAACTTATCAGCTTTGCGGCTTGTCTTACCTCCAGGAGGCGCTGGGCGATGTACAAGCACTTGTCGGCACCAGCCTGGCGGCTGCCCAGGCTTCCCTGGGCTCCTCCACCGCTCCCTTTTGTGCTGATTTTTCAGACAACTGCATCACCGTTACCATCGGCCCTGCCATCCCCCCGACCATTGTCGACACCATGGTCTGCTTGGGAGACTGCATCACTTTTGCCGGACAGACACTCTGCAACTCCGGCTCCGTAACATTGCAATCATGGCTGGGCTGTGACAGCGTGGTCAATGTAATCATGATACCCATCCCACCCATTTTCACCCAGCAAACCATTTCGCTGTGCACGGGAGAGTGCATCACCGTCAACGGTCAAACTTATTGCCCGCCAGGACCCCATGTCTATACCGTGCCCAACTACCAGGGCTGCGATAGTACCGTTAGCCTGATCATCAACGAGATACCCATCAAGGCCATCATTTCCCCGGCAAATCCTCCGCCCCTGAGTTGCAGCAATCCCGCTGTCACCCTCAGCTCGGCAGGCTCCCTGCCGGCACCAGGGCCTAATGCAAGCTACACTTGGACAGGGCCGGGACTCAACAGCACGGCACCCGTCATATCCGTCTCTACAGCTGGCGTTTACACGCTCACGGTTTCAAACAACAGCATCTCCCCTCCCTGCGTCGCCACTGCCTCCGTCACAGTCGGCGGCAACCTGAACGGCCCTGAGCTGCAATTGAACAGCCCCCCACCCTCCATTTGCGAGGGGGGTTCTTTTGACTTGTCCACTTTAAGCATAGTAGATCTAAACAATACGAATCCCCTGATTACTTTTCACAGCGGCACACCTGCCACCACTGCCAACCAGCTGAGCGGCACGGTTGTGATGCCCGCAGCAACCACGACCTACTACATCCTCGGAACAGCTGGTGTATGTTTCGATGAAATCCCTGTCACCGTCACCGTGAATCCGATACCACAGGCAAACTTTACTGTGAGCCCCCTGATTTGCGTTGACTCCACTGTTACCGTCACCTATACTGGCAATGCCTCACCCAACGCTGTTTTCAACTGGAACTTTGGCGGGGGAACTGCCAATCCCGGCACCGGGCCGGGGCCTCATACCGTTTCCTGGAGCAGCGGCGGCGCTAAAACCATCACGCTGGTCGTCAGCGACAACAATTGCAGCTCTACTCCCATCAGCCAGACGGTGCAGGTTAGTACCCCCATCCCCGACCCACTGGTCAACTGCCAGCCCGAATCAAACGCCATCACCTTCACCTGGAATTCCATACCTGAAGCCAGCGGATATAGTGTTTCCACCATCCTGGGACCGCAGGGAAGCCTCCTGAACGATACTACCTGGGTGGTGACGGGCCTCAATCCCGGAACTCAGGTCTCCATCCTGGTGACTGCCATATCGGCCAATGCCTGCCCCGGCTCCAGCACTCAAATCACCTGTACCGCACAGAACTGCCCGCCGGTCACTTTGAGCATTGACCCGGTACCCGATATCTGTCTCTACGCCTCCGTGTCTCCCGTGCAGCTGACCGCCACCCAGAGCGGTGGCAGTCAGGATGGCGTCTTCACATGGTCAGGCCCTGGGATGAACCCGATTACCGGCGTATTCAATCCAGCCAATGCCAATCTAGGGCCTAATACCATCGTCCTTACTTTTGAGGATGGCACCTGCCTTTACAATACCTCGCGTATCATCAACGTTTACCAGCAGCCCACAGCCGGTTTCTCGGCGACCTCCCCCGTGTGCGAAACGAACGCAGCCGTTGTAAATTACACGGGAAATGCATCCGGGAATGCCAACTACGCCTGGGACTTTAGCGGCGGAACCGCCAATCCAACCACAGGACCGGGTCCGCTTTCCGTCACCTGGCCAATGGCTGGAAACTACCTCATCTCCCTGCAAGTGGAAGAAAACAACTGCATTTCCGAAACGGACACGCAGACGGTAGTCGTAGAAGGCCTGTTGCCTGAGCCAGCTATCTCTTGCCTGGAAACGACCTCTTCTATCACATTTTCCTGGGACGACATTCCGGGCGCAGCAGGCTACGAAGTAGTCGTAATCAGCGGAGAAACCGGCACAGCGATCGCTGACACCTCGCTTTTCTTTGGCGGTCTCAACCCGGGTCATGCCATCACCGTGCAAATCACGGCCCTGAATGCGGGAATCTGTGGAAACAGCAGCACGCAGGCCACCTGTATCGCGCAGGACTGCCCACCGGTCTCCATCCAGATAGATTCCGTTCCGGGTATATGCCTCGATGCGGCAGCAATTCCTTTTGATCTCAGTGCCAGCATCATTGGTGCCAGCAGCGGCGGTGTGCTGGCCTGGTCTGGAAATGGCATCACAGATACCCTTGCCGGCAGCTTTGACCCTGTGCTCGCAGGCGTTGGCAATCATCCGATTACAGCTGTTTACCAGGAGGGCAACTGCACCTTCTCCCAGTCCATCACCATTCCTGTCTGGCCGCAACCCCTGGCCAGCTTCACGGCAACTTCCCCCGTGTGTGTCGGCGAGGAATCCACCGTCACATACAATGGCACCATACAGGCCGGCATCTTATTCAACTGGAACTTTGGAGCCGGCACCACCAGCCCGGGCATCGGCCAGGGTCCTCACCAGGTGAGCTGGGCCGACGCAGGGGATCAAAGCCTCTCGCTAAGCGTTACCAATTCCTTCGGCTGTATCTCCGAGACGTCCACTGACACCGTCCAGGTGGCAGCACCGCTGGTCGCGCCGGTCATTTCCTGCAGCGCTACCACTACTTCCGTGCAATTCAGCTGGCCGACGGTGCAGGGTGCTTCAGATTACGAGGTGACCGTGCTCAGCGGGCCTTCCGGCAACCAACCCAACCCCAACACCTACGTGGTCGGTAACCTGAACACGGGGGATGAAGTGGCAATTTTACTGACCGTCTCCGGCAACGGACCCTGCCCTGCAGTGACAGCCCAGTCAAGCTGTACTGCCCAGGATTGCCCGCCTGTCACGCTGGCCATAGCGCCGGCACCCAATTTCTGCCTTGGCGTTGCCGTCCCCTATCTGCTGTCTGTCAATGTTTCGGGCAGCACCGGCACGGGCTCCGGCACCTGGAGCGGACCCGGTGTCATCGACGGCGCGAATGGCGTTTTCGATCCCGTGGCGGCAGGCATCGGACAACATCTGATTTCCTACACCTACCAGGAGAACAACTGTTCCTACCAGAACACCGTCACCATCCAGGTTTCCGCTGTCCCGGAGGCCGAATTCACCATGGATGCCAGTGTTTGCACCACGGAAACGGCCACGGTCACCTACACCGGAAACGCCGCGGCCTCCGCCACCTACAGCTGGAACTTCGGCGGCGGCACGGCGGTGCCAGGAACAGGCCCCGGGCCTCACCAGGTCTCCTGGCCGGCCGCCGGCAACTACCAGGTCTCCCTCGGGGTAGTGCAATCCGGCTGCACATCTGACTTTTTTACTCAAAACATACAGGTGGATGCCCCCTTGCAGTCCCCGGTGATTTCCTGCACCACCACCACGACCAGCGTCCAGTTCAACTGGAATCCAGTGCCCGGGGCAAGCGGGTATGCGGTTGATATCCTGAGCGGGCAAAGCGGCTCCTCCCCCTCCAACACCAGCTATCTCCTCAGTGGCTTGTCGCCCGGAGAACAAGTAATCCTGGAATTGACAGTGAATTCAAATTCTGCCTGTCCACCGCTGGTATTGCTGCAAACCTGTGCAGCCGTCGACTGCCCGCCTGTCACCGTGGACATAGCCCCCGTCAACCCGATTTGCCTGACCCCGCTCTCGCAGCCAGTCAACCTGCAGGCAAGCCTGACAGGACAAGGCAGCGGCGGCTCCGGCAGCTGGAGTGGCCCGGGCATTGCCAACGTTGCCAACGGCATTTTCAATCCCGTGCTGGCCGGCATCGGCAATCACGCGGTTACCTTCACCTACCTTGAAAACAACTGCAGCTTCGAAGATGCCACAATCATTACAGTCGTGGGGCCGCCCGCAGCAGATGCGGGAGCCAATGCGACGCTGACCTGCAAGCCGGGCGAGGAAACGGCACAGCTGGGCGGAAGCGGCAGCGCCACGGGTCCGAACATCACCTACAACTGGAGTGCCGCTTCGGGTGCCTTCCCAGGTGATTCCACGCTGCTGTCTCCCACGGTGGCCGTTCCAGGCACCTACACGCTCACGGTGACCAATGCAGCCCTTGGCTGTTCCTCCAGCGACGTGGTCGTCATCACAGCCAGCCAGGACATACCACAGCCCGAGATTTCCATCCGGCCTGTCAGTTGCTTTGGCAGCGCTGATGGTTCCGTTTCCGTGGTTTCCGTCAGCGGGGGCGTGGAACCCTACCTGTACTCCCTGAACGGCAGCGGATTTTCATCGCTGGCGACCTTCCAGCCCCTTGAACCGGGCACCTACGAGTTGGCCGTGATGGATGCTGCCGGCTGCGAAAACACCATCAGCATAGACATACAGCAGCCCCAGGAGCTGATTGTGGACCTGGTGGCTTACCTGGGTGCGGAGGGCGTCGTTCTCCTGGGCGACAGCGTCCAGCTGGAGGCTGTCTTCAACACTTCCGCTGGCAACATAGACTTCATAGACTGGGAGCCGGATTCGCTGCTGAGCTGCGACGGCTGCCCGGATCCGTTTGCCTATCCGGTGCAGGCAACCACCTTCACTGTTTACATTGAGAGCAATGGTTGTCCGGCCAGCAATCAGCAGACGATTTATGTTAAAAAAGTGCGGCCAATCTATGTCCCAAATGCCTTTTCTCCAAACGACGACGGCATCAACGACATTTTCTTCATCAACGCCGGCAAGCAGGTCAGCCGAATCAACTCTTTCCTGATCTTTGACCGCTGGGGTGAGACAGTTTATCAATATTACAACATCCCGCCCAATGATCCGACTTATGGCTGGGATGGCAGACACCGCGGGATGCGGGCTAACATCGGCGTTTACACCTGGTTCGCTGAAGTCCTTTTCACGGATGGCACGGTCGAAATCATCGAAGGTGATGTGATGCTGGTGGCAAAATAATCTGTCGCCAGGCAACTTAAAGCCGTGCTATTTTGTTGAGGTGCGGGAAGAATCGTTGAAGATCAGAAAATCATGTCCAATCAGAACTTTGTTGACTACGTAAAAATATGCTGCCGGTCAGGAGCCGGGGGCAGGGGAAGTTCCCATTTTCTCAGGGACCGGTTTAACCCAAGGGGAGGGCCGGATGGAGGAGACGGGGGCAGGGGTGGCCACATCCTGCTGCGGGGCAACCGCAACACCTGGACCTTGCTGCACCTGAAATTCCGCAAGCACGTCATTGCCTCCGATGGCACGCCGGGCAGCGGTGGAAACTCCTCCGGAGCCTATGGGAAAGACGTCGTGCTCGATGTCCCGCTTGGCACAGTGGCAAGGGATGCTGAGACAGGTGAAATTGAATTCGAGATCACAGAAGACGGAGAAGAAAAAATCCTGGTGGCAGGAGGACGGGGCGGGCTGGGCAACAGCCACTTCAAAACCCCTACCAACCAGGCACCGGAATACGCACAGCCCGGCGAGCCAGGACGAGAGGAATGGAAAATCCTGGAATTGAAAGTACTGGCCGATGTGGGGCTGGTCGGCTTTCCGAATGCCGGCAAATCCACCTTGGTATCGGCATTGTCCGCTGCAAAACCCGAAATTGCAGATTATCCCTTCACCACCCTGGTACCTCAGCTCGGCATGGTTCGCCACCGCGGCCATCAATCCTTTGTGATTGCAGACATCCCCGGCATCATCGAGGGTGCCCATTTGGGGAAAGGACTGGGGCATCGCTTCCTGCGGCACATCGAGCGAAACGCCACCCTGTTGTTCATGATTCCCTGCACGACGGAAGATATCCGCAAGGAGTACGGTATCCTGCTGAAGGAACTGGAGCTGTACAATCCGGAATTGCTGGAAAAACCGCGTGTGCTGGCCATCAGCAAGTGCGACCTGATAGATGCAGACATCACAGAGATGCTGCAGCGGGAAGAACTGCCCGAGGGCATACAGACTGTGTTTATTTCAGCGGTGACCGGCCTGGGCCTGGAGCAGTTGAAGGACGTCCTGTGGGATACAATGAACAGGGAGGGTTAACGACTCGGCGAGCCGAAGTCCTCCCGGATTTCCTGGCTATTGCTGGGACCAAATCAGCTCCGATGCCCGGAGCTCAGCGCTCTTCTGTTTCTTTGGCCTTTCGCCAAAGAGCGTCCATTTCATCCAGCGTCATGTCCTTCAGTTCTTTTGGGGCATGTGACTCGATGAACTCAAAACGGCGTTTGAATTTCCGGTTGACGCGCTCCAGGGCTGTTTCCGGTTCGATATGCAGAAAGCGGGCGTAATTGATCAGGGCAAACAGTACGTCTCCGAACTCCTCTTCCTTCTTATCCCGGGAAAAACCAAGGTTCACCGCCTCTCGCAGTTCTCCGAGTTCTTCCTGGACTTTATCCCAGACCTGTTCGGCATGTTCCCATTCAAAGCCGACCTGGGCTGTCTTCTGCTGCATGCGCCAGGCCTTGACCACGGCGGGGAGGGAAGTGGGCACCCCTTGCAGGATGGATTTCTTTCCGCTCTGCAGTTTCAGCTGTTCCCAGTTTCGCTTGACTTCCTCCTCGCTGTTGACCTGCAGGTCGCCGTACACATGTGGATGGCGCTGCACCAGCTTATCGCAAATGGCGTGCAGGGCCGAGGCGATGTCCCAGCGCTGGCTTTCCTCCGCAATCTTGGCGTAGAACACCATATGCAGCATCAGGTCTCCGATTTCTTCCCGGATGCCTTCGACGTCCTGGTCCAGGATGGCATCAGCCAGTTCGTAGGTCTCTTCGATGGTGAGGTTTCGGAGCGACTCGAAGGTTTGCTTGCGGTCCCAGGGGCATTTTGCCCTGAGGTCTTCCATGATCTGGAGCAGGCGGGCAAAGGCCTGGAGTTTGTCGTCCAGGTTTTTAACGGCGGGAGAAGATTCGGAGGTATTGGGCATTGATGTCATTTTGACTAATTTTGTATCTGATAAATTAAATCATAAAAACAAGCGTATGGATTTCCTTAGCACTTTTCTCGTCATAGCCGGGTTCGTAGGTCTTTCCGTCCTGTTCATGAACATAGGCTACATCTTCAAAAAGCGGGAATTCCGCGGCAGTTGCTCTTCCAACAACCCCATGCTGTCAGACAAGTTCGGATCCTGCTCGGTCTGCGGCAAGAAAGCCGAAGAGGCCTGCAAAATGCCGGACGAGGATGCGCGCAGGCTGCGGGCGGAAGGCGCCTGACCGATGGCTTACTATCTCTGCGTTTTCGTCGGTGGAGGGCTGGGAAGCATCGCCCGCTACGGCCTGGGGCAATGGATGTCGTCCTCCCGCCTGCAGCTTCCCTGGGCCACATTTTCAGCTAACCTGATCAGCTGCTTCATCCTCGGCATGCTGGTTGCCGCCGGCATGAAAGGCCGGCTCCAGGGTCACCTGGCCGTTTTTTTCATGGCGGGTTTTTGCGGAGGCTTCAGCACCTTTTCAACCTTTACCAACGAAACACTGCAGCTGTTGTTGGGCGGGCAGTGGCTCAAGGCGGCCATTTACACCGGCCTCAGCGTTTTTACCTGCCTGCTGGCACTGTTTGCCGGCCTTAAAATGGCATCCTGACGGACTGCGGGGGTTCACCAGCCTGCTGGCTTGGATTCTTCCGGTTTTGGCTTCGTTTCCGGCTGTTCCTTCTTCTTCACGCCTTCTTTTACCCGCTGCGCAATACCCTCTTCCCTGCTGTTCAGCAGGGCGAAAAAATCCCTGTACAGGAACACGATTCCCTGCGGGGGCAGATAGCTGCCGGAACCCCAGGTGACGCGGCTGTTTGCCGTCTTGCCGGCCAGTTCGATGAAGTAGTAAAGGTTGCCAGGCTGCTCTATGTCCAATTTAAAGAGTTGCAGGTTGCCTACTTCCTTGAAGATGTCAGCAGCCTCGCGCCGGCTGAGCGGCTTGAGCTCCTGCATGGTGCTGTCGGTGGAAGACCGCCTGAAGACCTGCCCGTTTTTCAGCAGGGTATAGGTATCCGACCTGCCGCTGAAGCGGCTGCCACTGCCGAAGATCAGCTGGTCGTCCGGAAGGTTGCCGGGAGCGTATTTTGCCCCTGCACAGGCGGTAAAAAGCAGGGTCAGCAACAGTAAAAAAGGGATTAAATTTTTCATTGGCTCTGAATTTTGCAGCAATTTAATTAAAAAAAACGGCTTTAGTCGGCTTTGGCACCTGTTAAAAAACTGATAAAGCGGCGTGTACGATTGCTGAATTGAAAAATAAGCATTATTTTTGGACTCTGTAATCAATACACATTAATCCATTCACACCGTAATTCTATGAAAAAGATATTATTTCTCTTTGCTTTCTCCGGGCTTGTAGCGTTCTCCGCCAGTGCCCAAAGCAAGTCCTGCTGCGCTGGCAAGACTGCTGCTGCAAAACAATCTTGCGCCACCACTGCAGTTGCTGCTGAAAAAGCTGCCACGGAAGACGCCAGCATCGTGAAGCAGGTTTCCAACACCGGCGAAGTTTCATACACCCGCAAGGAAGTATGCCCCACCAGCGGCAAGGTCAGCTATACCACCGTTGAATACGCTGCAGAAAGCGGAAAATTTGTCAACGTGTCCCCGGCAGAAGTCAATTCCTGCTCCAAGACTGCCACCGCCACCAAGGTTTCTTCCACCGGAAAGAAATCCGGCTGCTGTGCGGGCGGAGCTGCCAAGGCTGCCTGTGGTTCCAAGGCTGAGAAAACAGCCTCCACGGAGAGCGTTGCTGAGCCGGTAAACGAAGAAAAGCAATAATTGTCCGCTGTAGTAGTTGAGGGCCCGGATGCTTTCCCGCCCCCGGCATTGCAAGCGAATGATACCCTGGCGGCCTGAGGCCGTCACACAAAAAGTCCCCGCTGTAATCTGTGCCTTGCCAGACTGCAGCGGGGATTTTTTTTTAAAATCGCCTTAAAAAATTCGGGGATCAGTTTGCATTTTGAAAAGGGCGCTCGGCGGGCCGGTAGCCCACCGAGCGCCCAAAAAAGAGTGGAACTTCGCCCAGGGAGTCTTTTACACAACTCCGATTTTTAGTTCGCGGGCTTCGCTCCGCACAGCCACCACGAGAAAAGGCCTCGCCAAAGGTCTTTTGAAGTAGCCTCCTTCCACGAGAGGGCACCTCACCCGAGGTTTTTTCGTTCCACTTCTAACTGCGAAACTCCGAATACATCACACCATCCCGGTATTGCTGCAAGACATGGCTGACCGTTGCACTCAAGTTAGCCGGCAGCTTGTCGAGCGGAAACCACTCCACGCTTTTGAAC
>JBEAYO010000105.1:0-9317 GCA_041159285.1 Bacteroidota bacterium
CTTTCCGGAAGGCCATCTGTACCAGCCGAAGCGGGGATTGTTAGTTTTTTCAAATCGCCAGGACAGCCTCACGCACTACAATTACCTTAAACAGATTTTCAGGCTAAACGCTTGCCGCACTTTAACGCCGCGCCAGCTGCAATTTCACCCTGCCCGCCACAAGTCCGGAAAGGCATGTGGATAAAAAATCAGCAAACAAACTAAACGAATATAAAATATTTTAATGTTTGGCATCAAATTGGAAAAGGAAAGGTATGCAAAAAAATGTTCGACACTGGCACCCGATAAATACTGATGCAATGGACATGAACCAACTGGTTGAACGCCATCAGAACTTAGAACAATTTAGACACCTTCTTTTCCATCTGCAAATGGAATGCGGCTCTATCCATCAGATTTTCCGGTTTTTCCGGGAAACTGAGAACTTTCAACACTTCGATGCCCTCAAGGAAATAGACCCGGGGCTCATGCCCCAGTTGCTGGCGCGGGAATACGTGCTGGAGGCACGAAAGGCTCCTACCAGGGAGGAAGCCAGGGAACACCTCGGCAAGGCCCTGCAGCTCGACCCGCTCTGTCCGGAGGCCTGCCTTGAGCTGGCTGTCCTGAGCGAGACAGCGGAAGGGGCGATGGCCTGGTACCAAAAATGCATGGATGTCACCCTGGTGCTGCTGGGACCGGAGCGAATGGCTGGATTGCTGGAGGAATTCCGGCAGAAGCCCTGGAAACAGGTGGAGACAATTTCCTTTTTCAAGGCCAAGGTGGGGCTGGCGGAAACGCTCTTCCGCAATGGCTATTACGAGACGGCCAGGCTGCACTTTCAGGAATTGCTTGAACTCAACCCTGCGGACGACCTGCAGATCAGACCGTATTTGGTGACCTGCCTGCTTTGTGAAAGCCAGCTTGAAATGGCCGATTCGGAGTTGCGCAAGGAAAAAAATAACATTGTCGCCTGCGCCTTTGAAAAGGCTTTTTTGAAGTTCAGGCAACAGGGGGACAGCCGGCAGGCCCGGCGTGCGCTTCAGATTGCCTTTCGACGCAACCCTTGGGTCGCGGTTTACCTAATGGGGCTGGAAAAGATGCCCCCGGCGCGGCTGCTGGCCTGGCGCAAGAGCGAAAAAGCCTTGCGGCCTGGCAGCCGATTAGAGGCAGCCGACTGTGTGCGTTGCATTGCACCCGCGTTCATACAGAGCTCGACCCTGCAGTACTGGATGTGGGAAATGCTGAAGGACATTGCTTTCCAGGCCTGAGCTCTGGCAGCGGATGAATTAAAAGGCCGTGCCATCCGTTCCGCCGTTGCCGATCGGCTCCCGAGGCTGTCTCAAATACTCCATTGGCGAGCCCCTTTTCAGTAATAGGCGCGGGGGGGGGGGGGCGCCCCGCGGCCCAAAAATAATTTGGGTGGGGGCTTCGCCCCGCGCGCCTAAAATATTTTAGGGCGTTCGGCCAGCCGAACGCCCTTTCCGTGGAACAATCGGCGCCGGCGAAACGAATTGCCGGGTCTTTAGAGACAGCCAGCCAACAAATCAGTTCTTCCTGAATTTTTTGATTCCCCTTACCACTATTGGTGGCAGCAGGTCATTGGCCAGATTGACCAGGCTGTTGAACATGGCCATTCCGCTGCTGTCCTTTCCCTTGCGCGCTGCAAATGTCGTGGTGATGCGCCTGCGGTTTTCTTCGCTGACCTCACTGTCGGGGCGGCCGTTGGTGTAGTAGTAAAGTGCCAGGGATTTCCTGCTGCGGTCTGGCGGGCAGGTCAGCGGATCCGGATGGCCGTGCCAGGAGAAGTCGGTGGTGGAAAAGATGGCCATTCTGTTGAAAAGCGGCGCGATTCGGGTGACGCACTTGCTCATGTCGCGTTCCCACAACTCGAAATGGCCGCCGTATTCTTCCTTCCAGTCTTCGTTCATGTACACCAGCACATTCACACGACGATCTAGGTCCATCATCTTGTGCTTGTGAAAATCGACGTGCACCTTCAGGAACCCACCTGGTTTGATCTGGTGACAGCCTCCTCCCTCGAAGTAGGGATCAGGGATGAGCGTTTCTTTGATACCGGTGAGATTCTGCAGGAACTCCAGAAACGGCTGGGAGTTCAGGAAATGCATGAACTCCCTGGTTTTGGGGCCAAAGCGGTACTCTCCCTTTGATGCGTATTTTACTTCGTTCGGATTGGCATAGTGCACTTCATCTTTGCCGCCGCTCAGATCCGGAAACTCCGCCAGCACGCCTCGAAGGGCTTCCTCGTTGAAGAAATTGTCGTAGTAGCCGCTGGGGAAGGGATTGGCGTTGGCGTATGCCTCCTGCTGTTGGTGGCCAAATTCCAGGAGCTCCGCAGTGGAGATGTCAAGAAACTGCATAGGTTGTTTGTTTTATTGCGCACGGCAGTTTGCCGCAATTATCCGCAAAATTGATGTTTTAATTTGATATATTAAATGCGCTTGCCTGTTTTTCAGGCTATATCACAAGCCCCTTGGCGAGGCCCCTTCCCATAGGGTGTTCAATCGGGCACTGTTTTATGCTGCCAAAAATGCAAGGGTAAAAGCTTGCCGCCCTGCAGCGCCTTGGGCTCGTGTTAAAAAAAACAGCATAGGGCTCGCCTCTCTTTAAAAAGGGCACGAGTTGTGTAAAAAGTCGCCCGGGGCGCAGTGCACCTCTTTGAATAGGGCGCGGGGCGCAGCCCCGCGCCCTAAAAACCCGGGTTTTTTAGGGCACTCGGCGGGCCTGAGGCCCGCCGAGTGCCCTTTCCGGAAGCCAAGCGGCACCGGCGGAACAAATTTCAAAGCGCGGGGGCTTTTGAAACCACCCTTCGTTCAACACCCGGCACTCAATGACCGTGATGGCCTTCCCCTTCTTCCTCGTAGGCCTTCCCGTTGCCCTCGTCTGCCTGGGAGTCGCAGTGGTAGTGATTGTCACGGCGCCAGGTGGGGCGCTGCGTCTTGCCACCTTCCTTTTTCACACCCAGCATCTTTTGAATTAAACGATGGCGCTCGGCTGCCAGTTCCATTCTCAGCTGTTCGTCTTCCGTGCGGTCAAAATAACGCACCCCGTCCACGAAGGTCATGTCAGCCTTTGCGTAAACGGAAAGCGGATGGTCGCTCCAGACCACCACGTCGGCATCCTTGCCGGGTTTCAAGCTGCCGGTGTGCTGGTCAATGCGAAGGAGCTTGGCGGGATTGAGCGTTACGAACTTCAATGCATCCTCTTCTTTAACGCCGCCGAAGCGCACGGCCTTGGCAGCCTCCTGGTTCAGTCGGCGGGCCATTTCGGCATCGTCGGAGTTGAAGGCGACGGTGACGCCCTGCTCGTGCATGATGGCACCGTTGTGGGGAATGGCTTCGTAAACCTCGTACTTATAGGCCCACCAGTCGCTGAAACTGCTGCCGCCTGCCCCGTGTTCCCGCATCTTGTCGGCCACCTTGTAGCCTTCGAGGATGTGGGTGAAGGTGTTCACCCGGAAGCCGAAGCGCTCGGCGACGTGCATCAGCATGTTGATTTCACTCTGCACATAGCTGTGGCAGCTGATGAAGCGCTTGCTTTCCAGGATTTCCAGCAAGGCTTCCAGTTCCAGGTCGGTGCGGTAAGGCTTGCCTGAGCGCTTGAGCTCCCCGTATCTCAGGGCCTCGTTGAAGTGGTCTTCGAACACCTCCGCCACGCCCATGCGGGAGTCCGGGAAGCGGTCGTTGCGCTCGCTGCGGGAGCGCTTGACATTTTCGCCCAGGGCAAATTTGATAAAGGGCCTGGCCTGTTCGTACTTGAGGCGCTCGGGCTCCAGCCCCCAGCACAACTTCAGGATGGCGCTCTGCCCGCCGATGGGGTTGGCGGAGCCGTGGAGCACCTGCACACAGGTGACGCCGCCGCTCAGCTGGCGGTAGATGTCTATGTCCTCGCTGTCCACGACGTCGCCGATGCGCACCTCGGCACTGCTGGCCTGGGTTCCTTCGTTGATGCCCCTGGAGGCGGCAATGTGCGAGTGCTCGTCAATGATGCCCGGGGTGACGTGCCTGCCCGTGGCATCGACAACCACGGCGCCCTGTTGGCTGAGGTTCTTCCCCACCCTGGCAATCTTGCCGTTTTGAATCAGCACGTCGGCGTTCTGAAGCACCCCATCGGCCTCATTGGTCCAGACGGTGGCGTTTTTGAGCAGCCAGGTTTGCGCCTTGGGGACTTCGGTCCTCCCGAAGGCGGCAAATGGATAGGTGACCTTGCCCGCCTCAGCTGCCGCCTGGGTTTTGCGATCCCGCTGCTGTTGCTTGTCGCCTCCTTTTTCCAGTGGTCCGCCGCGCTGGGCATTCCAGGAAATCCAGTTGCCGGCGCCATCCTGGCCGGTGCCGCTCCAGTTGTCCTTTTCAATGGTGCCGGACAGTCGGGTTGTGTTCTCCTCTCCCTTTTTCTTGAAGGTGAGGGTAATGCGGCCATGGCTGATCTTGTGGTTGACCTTGATGTCGGTGGTGTCGTCCGCCTTGATGGTTACTTTGAAGCCCTCGCCATCCTCGCTCACCTCCATTTTCAGCTTCTCACTTCCGAGGGTGAAGGTGTAGGAGCCTGCGATGTCGGGAGATTGCAGGTCTTTGAAAACAAAGGGCTTGCCTTTGATCCAATTGTGGTATATCTTGGTTTTTTCATCAAAGACATTGCCGCCGGCGATAAAGAAGCAGGCCAGTTTGCCGGGTTCCAGGCTGCCGAGCAGGTCCAGGGAATTGGACAGGCTGGCAGGCGTCCAGGTGAGCGCCTTGAGCGCCTCCTGTTCCGGCAGTCCTTGTTCGATGGCCTTGCGCAAATTGCCCATGAAGTCATCCTTGCGCTTGAGGTCGGCCGTGGTGAGGGCGAATAGGATGCCGGCAGCAGCCACCCGGGCGGGGTTGGCGGGGGCCAGCTCCCAATGCTTTAGGTCGGCGAGCCGCACTTCGGCGGCGTCATAGGGGTCTTCCACGTCGTAGGCCTCCGGGAAGTTCAGGGGGAGGATGAGGGAAGAGCCCGTGGCCTTGATGGCATCCAGGCGCTGGTATTCGTCGCCGCCACCCTTGATGACGTAGGTGGTGCCGAATTCCTTTCCGAGTTGCGCCGCCCGCAGCAAGTCGAGCTTATCGCCGGCCTCGAAGAACTGCCGCAGGCCCAAGGCATTGTTCCAGGCCTCCAGCGAGAGGTTGACCTCTTCGAGGTGGCCGGTGGACTGGTACCAACGGCCATCCAGGTAAGTCTGGCGCAGCAGGGCGATGGCGCCCATCAGTGAACTGGGGTATCCCTGCGGGGAGGAGCCCTTGCGGAAGGAGAGGTGGTGGCCGACGCGCTCCTTGAGGATGACACTGTGCTCGCGCTCATCAGAGAGGGACACCAGGGAGGAGGTGCCGCGGTCGATGCCGTCCATCTGATGGGAGAGCACGGCGCCGAAGCCGATTTTGCGGTATTCGGCGGCGGACTTGTCGTCGGTGCGGAAGTTTTCAAAGGACTGGAATTCCGGTTTCAGGGCTTCATTCCAGGCATAGGCTCCCTTCTTTCCGGAAATCTGGGAGGAGCCCCCTCCTCCCCTGCCGCTGTTGCCGCCTTCGCGTTTGATCTCAGGCATGCCGTAGCCGGAGTGAAGGTCGATGAAGGCGGGATAGATGGATTTACCGGAGGCGTCTATGACCACGGCATCAGGTGGGATGCTGATGCCTTTGCCGACGGCCACGATTTTGCCTTCCCGGATGAGGAGGGTGGCATTGTCTATTTTTTCCTGCCAGGATTTGTGGATGGTGGCATTGGTGAAGGCGTAGAGTCCTTCGCGGTGGTCGGCCACGCCGTTGCGGGGGAAGGTGACCTGGGCCAGTAGCGGGAGAGCCAGCAGGAGGTGCGCTGTCAGAAGCAGCAGCTTTCGGCTTAGTTTTTTCATAAAAATGTTTGCGGTTTACTGCTTGATGCTGGCAAAGATAATTTTTTATAGCTAGTCGGCATTAAAACTAATAAAAATGTAATTGTTTAGCACCCCTGGCAGATGCTGTTTGCCTCTCGGAAAGGGCGGTCGGGGGTTGTGGAATAAGCCCTTGCGGCTGGTTCCACCGGTGCCGCACAGCTTCCGGAATGGGCGATCGGCGGGGCTGCGCCCCGCGCCCTTTTCAATGAGGGGCACTGCGCCCCGGGAGCTTTTTACACAACCCCGCGCCCCTTGTCCCCTTTCCGGAAGGCAAGCAGAATCGAATGAATTTTAATTGCTTTTGTCTATAAAGCCATGTGGGGACAAAAAGTGACTGATTGCTGTCAATTATACTGTTTTACAGGCGACAAAACAGTCAGGCAGAGGCAGTGACTTATCTGAAATGAACTTCCGAATTGAAAAAATAAATCGACATTTGCTATCATCTCATATTATGTGTTGATTGGACTTGGCGAGTCCAGCATTCAAAGGAATACAGGGGCCTGAGGGACAGTCACTTTTCATCGTAACTTCAACGACCCAGATAACACAAAAAATGCTCGAACTCGTTTACTAGCCTGAATAAAACCTTTTGATTATGAAAATCGCGCTCATCACGGGCTCCGCAGGACTGATCGGCAGCGAATCAGTCGCTTTTTTTGCCGATAAATTCGACTTGGTTGTCGGCATTGACAACGATATGCGCTCCTACTTCTTCGGGACTGCCGCATCCACCCACTGGAACAATAGCAGGCTGGAGGCCCTATTCCCCAACTACAAACCCCGGAATGTGGACATCCGCAACACGGTAGCACTTGAGGACATCTTCAAAGAGTATGGCAGCGACATCAAACTCATCGTCCACACCGCAGCCCAACCCAGCCATGACTGGGCAGCAAGAGAACCATTAACAGACTTCAGCGTGAACGCCACAGGCACACTTCACCTCCTGGAATTCACCCGCCTTCACTGCCCAGAGGCCGTCTTCATCTTCACCTCCACCAACAAGGTCTATGGCGACCGACCCAACCTGCTTCCCCTGGAGGAACTGGATAAACGCTGGGAAATCAAGGCCGACCACCCCTACTATGAACGCGGCATTGACGAGGAGATGAGCATAGATCACAGCACCCACTCCATCTTTGGCGCATCCAAGGTTGCTGCCGACGTGCTGGTTCAGGAGTATGGCCGCTACTTCGGACTGAAAACGGCTGCCTTCCGCGGCGGCTGCCTCACCGGCCCCAACCACTCCGGCGCCCAACTGCATGGCTTCCTGGCTTACCTGATGAAATGCGCTGTCTCAGGAGAGCACTACACAATCTTCGGCTACAAGGGAAAACAAGTGCGAGACAACATACATAGCTTCGACCTGGTAAACATGTTCTGGCATTTCTACCAGCAACCGCGCTCCGGAGAGGTCTATAATGCCGGAGGCGGCCGCTTCTCGAACTGTTCCATGCTGGAGGCAATTGAACTGTGCGAAAAAATCACTGGTCGGAAAATGAATTATTCCTACAGCGGCCAGCATCGCACTGGTGACCACATCTGGTACATCAGCGACGTGCAGAAATTCAAAGACCACTATCCCGCATGGGACTACCGCTACGACCTGGAATCCACCCTGACCCAGATGTACCAGTCCTTCAGCCAGCGAGCGGGGGGCGCGCCCTGATTTTCGTCCGGCACGCTCCCGGAAAGATCGGGAGTTTCAGGCTGCCTCATAAGACCCGGCAATTCGTTCCGCCGGCGCCGATGGTTCCCCGGAAAGGGCGCTCGGCCGGCCTGTGGTCGCGCCGCGCGCCTTTTAGAAGAAAGCGGCTCGAGAGAGAAAGACTTTTGAGACAGCCTCAGCCTCAACACCAGCCCTCAATAGCATTCTTAATAAATCAAATATGTCCCTACTCCTCACCCATGTCCAACAGCTGCTGCTGACAGAGGAAAGCCCCCGGAAGGCCCCCTTGCGCGGCGCGGAATTATCGCGGCTCCCCTTCCTGGAAAACGCCTGGCTCCTGTTGGAAGACTCCCGCATTGTGGACTTCGGCACCATGGATTCCTGTCCGGAGCGGGCGGACCAGGTCATTGACGCCAGCGGCAGGCTGGTCTTGCCGGCCTGGGTGGACTCCCACACCCACCTGGTCTTTGCCCGCAGCCGCGAGGAGGAATGGGTGGACCGCCTCAAGGGACTCAGCTACGAGGAAATCGCCCGCCGCGGAGGTGGCATCCTCAACTCGGCGCGCCGGCTGCGCGAGATGCCGGAAGAAACGCTCTTTGAGCAAAGTCTGGAGCGCCTTCAGGAGGTCATCCGCCACGGCACGGCCACCCTCGAAATCAAAAGCGGCTACGGACTCAGCACCGATGGTGAGCTGAAGATGCTGCGCGTCATCCGCCGGCTCAAGGAAACGGGCCTGGCCGACATCCGGGCGACTTTCCTGGGTGCCCACTCCGTGCCGATGGAGTTCCGCGAGGGCAGGCGACAGGAGTACATCGATCTGCTCATCGGCGACATGCTTCCCCGCATCGCCGATGAGGGGCTGGCGGATTACATCGACGTGTTTTGTGAAAAAGTGGCCTTCAGCGTGGCCGAAACGGAGCAAGTGCTGGAGGCAGGGGCCCGCCATGGCCTGAAGCCGAAGATTCACGTGAACCAGTTCAACTGCCTGGGAGGCATTGCCGCGGCGGTGCGGTGCGGCGCCGTTTCGGTGGATCACCTCGAGGTGGTGGACGAGGACGACCTGGCAGCCCTGCAAACGGGCCAGACCATTGCCACCCTGCTGCCGACGGCCCCCTTCTTTCTGAACGACCACATACCGCCTGCCCGCCGCCTGTTGGATGCTGGCGTGCCGCTGGCCCTGGCATCGGACTTCAATCCCGGCACCTCGCCTTCCGGCAAGATGACCTTTGTGCTGTCGCTGGCCTGCATCCAGCTGCGCCTTCTGCCCGAAGAGGCCCTGCAGGCGGCGACCCTGAACGGCGCCTTCGCCCTGGAATGGGCAGATCGCTGTGGCAGCATTGCCCGCGGCAAAGTGGCGAGTTTCATCCTGACGCGGCCGGTGCCATCGCTGGCTTTCCTGCCTTATTCATTCAGCGGCGACTGGGTGGAAGCGGTATGGGTGAAGGGGAAGCGATGGGCGGGAAGGGAGTCCTGATACGGCCAGCTTTATTCAGGGAAGCCTGATGGCTATAAGCCGACGACGCCATACTCCTTGCGGCTGGCTGGCGGCTTTGGCCGCAAACCCAACATCCTTCCATTAAAAAAACTCGCTCCCGCCGGTTTGCAAGCGTTGCTTCTGCAGGCGGAAATCAGGGCGGCAACTTATTTTGACTTGTAAATAACACCGACAGGGCCGCTTGGGCCTCCATCGCTGCGGCAATTTTCCTGTGCAAAGGCTTACCACTCATCTTCCGCACCCCAGCAGCCAAATCGGAT